>DOEZ01000671.1:5376-19247 GCA_003532715.1 Planctomycetaceae bacterium | reverse complement strand
TTGACGAAAACGCCTACCTCGCCGCGATGCGCAGGGTTCCGATCATGCCGCCCTCGCGTCTGCCGGCAATTCTGGGCTTTCTGACCGGTTTCGCGGCGTTGCTCGCCGAAATGGGGTTGGAGCGGCTGCGGCAAGAAGAGATCCGGCGGACCCTTACGGCGAAGAATCGCGAATTCCAGACCCAACGGCAAGCAGCGATCAACCTGGCCGAAGACGCGCAGATTGCACGCCTCGCCAGCGAACAAGCGAGCGAGGCATTGCGGCAAAGCGAGGCTCGCTTCTGCTCCTTCATGGAGAATCTGCCGATCATCGCCGGAATGCGCGACAGAGACGGCCGCATTCTCTTCGTCAATCGCGTGTACGGACACCTGTTGGACATGCGGCCCGAGGAGGTCATGGGGAAGCGGATCGAAGATCTCTATGTACCCGAACAGGCCCGAATCGTCGCGGAGCATGACGCCGACGTCCTTGAGAACAACCGCCCGCAAACCTTTTCGGAAACCGTCGAATTCCACGGTGACGAGCATTTCTTTCTCACCGCGAGGTTTCCGATTCCCGCGAATTCCTTCGAGGAGGTGAAGCTCGGGTTCATCGCCCTTGACGTGACCGAACAGAAGCGAGCCGAGGAACAACTGCGAAGAGAACGCGATTTCAGCAAGACGCTCGTCGAGACGTCGCCCACGTTCTTCGTGGCCATCGACCCCGACGGGAAAACCGTGATGATGAACGAAGTCATGCTCGCGACGCTCGGGTATCGCCCGGAAGAGATCGTCGGCAAGAATTATATCGAGACGTTCGTTCCCGAGGCGGATCGACCGCTGTTGGCCGAAGTGTTTGGCCGACTGACGCATGACCAACAACCGACAGTCAACGAGAATCGCGTGCTGACTCGCGACGGTCGAGCGTTTCCAGTCGAATGGCACGGCGGCCCCGTTCGCGACGCCCAAGGCAACGTCGAGTACTTCTTCGGCGTGGGCATCGACATCACCGATCGCAAGCGGGCGGAACGGGAAAGGGAAGCCCTCATCCAGAAGCTCGAGGCGCAAAACGCCGAACTCGAACGGTTCGCCTATTCCGTGTCGCACGACCTGAAGAGCCCTCTAATCACGATTCAGGGCTTCCTGGGCATCCTGCGCGAAGATCTCGCCAAACAAGACGCCGAGGCGGTCGGCCATGATCTGATGCGCATCGCCAACGCCGCCGGCCGGATGGAGAGACTCCTTGGCGACGTGCTCGAATTGTCGCGAATCGGCCGACTGGTCAAACCGTCCGAGCATGTTTCACTGGCCAACCTGGCGAGCGAGGCCGTCAAGCTGGTCGAAGGACGCATCAAAGAACGCCACGTCGATATTCACATCGCGTCCGATCTGCCGGTCGTGTTCGGTGATCGCTCCCGGCTGCTCGACGTATTGCAGAACCTGATCGACAACGCCGCCAAGTACATGGGCGATCAGCCGCAACCGCGAGTCGAAATCGGTTGCCGCGACGACCGGGGCGAAACCGCCTGCTTCGTCCGCGACAACGGCATGGGAATCGAGCCCCGCTATTTCGAGAGCATTTTCGGCCTCTTCGAGCAGCTTAATCCCCAAATGGAAGGAACGGGCATCGGCCTGGCGCTGGCCAAACGCATCATCGAACTGCACGGCGGCCGCATCTGGGTCGAATCGGCTGGACCGGGCCAAGGATCGACCTTCTTGTTCACCCTGCCGCCGCCTTGCGCCGAAGACGTCGCCGAATGACGCGCCGATCGCCGGACTTCCAGCCCGGTTGATTCACGTAGGTGGGGCGAGGTCGCGGAGATACGTGGTGGGGCGATGCAAACCGTTTGACGTCGATTTGCACGCTGCTGCCATGAACAACGCAAATCGAGCGACCGAAGCCCACCAGAACCACTAGGACGAAACCGACGCCGTTAGGTAGGGCGAGTATTGCTGGTCCATTTCCTGAATGTGATCGATCCACCACGTCTTCAGAAAGCTCAGCAAATCCGATCCCGTGACGATCTCCGCGTGGGATCGAAGGCCGGCCGTCTTGCGTCGGAGTTCATTGTGCAACTGCCTGTGCTCTTCGAGGTGGGGATAGCCGCATTCCTTCATGAGATTCTCTTCGAATTGAAAATGCGTATTGGTGTAATCCACCATCCGGCCGAGGAGCGAATTCAGCGTGTCCATTTCATCGCCGTCTTCGATGGCCGAATGGAGATCGTTGATGATGTCGAGAATCCGCTTGTGCTGATCGTCGATCGCGGCGTTGCCGACGCTGTAGAACGCTTTCCACGTCACGAAGGGTGTCATTTCTTCACTCCAAATAGAAAGGGGAAAAACTCGGCGGCACGTCGGACCGCCCGAAGCCGATACGGAAACGGTGTTTGCTCGTCTACGGCAGCACGGCGGCCTTCAAATAGGCCGAATAGCGCCGGTCCACCTCTTGAATATGGTCCAACCACCATTCGCGGAGGAAATAGAACAAGTCAGGACCGGTGACCAGGCCCAGGTATCGTTGAAGATCCTCCGTTCGATGTCGGAGTTCGTCGTGCTGATGCCGGTGGTATTCCAGGTCGGGATAGCCGCATTCCTCCATGACCTGTTCCTCGAACTCGAAGTGCATGTCGGTATAGGCGAGCAAGCGTTCGACGAGGGGCCTGAGGGCGGCCGATTCGTCCCCCTCGCCCATGGCCTCGTGCAGATCGTTGATGATTTGAATGATCTGCTTGTGCTGATTGTCGATCGAGGCGCTGCCGACACTGTAAGCCGGCCTCCAAACCATGTACTGCGTCATGACTTGCCCTCCAAAGACCGTTTGCGATTTCGGGAAGGACCGAAGAAGGGCATCGGCCGCCCTCGTTCCTCCACCCGATTGCCGCCACAACACGGCTATCCAGTTGAGTCTAGCTTTTTCGCGGAGAGTCGGAGAAAAAAATACGTCGTGATTCGGCGGTCAATCCGGCGCAAAAGGATTCCGTGGTTGACCTTGCGCGCCTTCCGAAGCGTCGCTTTCGGCGTTCAAGCAGTACTTCCAACTGGCAAGCCAAACATGGCATCTGCACCATCCGACCGCATGTGGGACAGCGTCGCGGGACGCCCCGAGGCGGCGTGAAACCGTCCGGGCGTCGAGGGTGTCGCGTCTGCTGCTTCCTCCGCGTGCCGTTTGCGACGGAATTGACGGTTCCGCGACTCACGCCCATTCGAGCGGCGATTTTCCGGTTCGATAAGTGCCCTTGCTCCAGGAGTGCCTGAATGCCTCGAATGATCTCTTCGGTGATCATTACACGCTCCTTGCCCACCAAGTTGGGGATTTCTGAAAAACGTCCACCTTGCCTGCTGTTTTTCCAGCGGCTCGGCGAGGATGGCCTTGCGACCGACCTCGCGAGCGTGCTCAGTCTAACAAATACTGTACAAATGTTCAATATCTGTTTTGGCCATTTTTGTGCCGGTTACGCTTTCGAGGCATGTTGGGGCATGGCCGCGTTTTCGGCCCGAATCGCGGCCTGGGAAAGAGATTCCGAAAGCGATCGACCTAGCGTTTGGACCTGTCCTGTCGGATCAAACCGTGCGGTTAACGCGGCACCCGGCCGCCGTCCGACCAAGTTTCATGCGGGCCGGCGCGAAGGCGTGTCGGCTCCGTTCCGCAACCTCCCCAACCAGCGATGTGCAATGTCCATCAATCTACTTCACTGCCTGATCGGTCTGTTGTTTTTCGGGGTTTGGTTTCTGGTCGGCGAAGTGCTGGTCCAGGCTCGGCGAGGCGAATCACGCCACGGCGCGGCCTCGAATCACTGATTGCCGGGGTAGACCCGGCTCGACTCGCGGAGAAAAAGGCCGGGGCTCGGAGGAACAAGACCCGTGGGGCAAAGCAACCCCGGCCGTCGTCTTGGTAGGGCGGTACTCGCCGCGTTGCCGTTGGGCACGATCGGCGGCAGCCGCGTCGGCGGAGGTTTTCTCGTCAAGTGTCCAACAGATCGAATAGGGCGTCGAGCGACAACCGCCGGTTCGCCGCCTCGCCCAGTTCGTCGAGCGTCCGGCGTTGTCCCACCGCGTTCCACGGCGTGACGTCCTTTAGCTCGGGCATGATATCGAGAATCTGCTCCACGAGCATCTGCGCCATTCGCTGGATGGGGGCCGTATCGGCCCGCTCGCGAATGGCGGCCGCTGTCTTCATCAGTCGGAGGATTTGAGCCCGTTTCATGATGGGAGGCGAGAGCGTGGCGTCGTCGTCGATGAGCAGTTCGGCGACGGGCACGCCCAGCGCGGCTTGCCATTCGTACAGCCGGCTCAACGGCATGTCGGCGCTTTCTTCTTCCTCCGATCGGACCCGAGTGACGTCGGTTCCCAGACGTCTGGCGACCGCCCGGCGCGAGAGCCCTTCTCGGCGTCGCACTAGGGCGATTTGATGCAATGCGCGCGCCTGAGCGTTGATCCGCACCGGGCTGGAACACGGCATGCCGAGCGATGACAGATCCGCATGATGGGCCGTACTCATGATAAGGCCTCTCCCTGTGCGCGCACTCGCGAGACGTAGTCCACGTCGCGATTACGGCCACAAACGGGTTCGGCGCTTCTTGCCTTCGCGTCGAACAACTCGGCTCAAACTGGCCCGTCGGCGAAACGCCGCATGAGAAGGCATGAAAAGTGACCTCTTCCTACTCCCAACGCCTTCACCCTGATTATAGACACCTGCCTTCCGCCGGACAATAGCCCTTTCGCTCGAAAAAGGGTCGATTCTCGCGGGAGTCGAGCCTAGGACGGCAAGACTGATTCCGCACTACCTGCGAGTGGGTAGCGGACGGTCGCACAACGGGTGTCGGCCAACCCGGGTATGGCCGCAACCCGCGCTGCAATCCACGACGGCAAAGCGCGTCCCTCCCGCCACATCCACGTCGATCCGCGATTCCGCTTCTTCCCTCGCTGTTCACGTTGTCTTGGCGAACGATGCCGCATCGCCGAAACATGCGTGTTGACTCAACGCCACACCCTTTCAGCGGGAAACGTCCGAGCAGATCGCCTGCCGGTGGTGGAAGTGCCTTCCTGGAAACAGGTTACGCCGCCCCCCATGTCGCGCTGCCTGGAACGGCATGGTGATTGCATCCCTTGGTTAGTAACCCTCGCCACGCCTCGATTCGCCCTGTTCCGCCACGACTGCCCAAGGTCCGCCGCCGATGAAACACGTCGAAGAAATCAACCACATTGGCAAGCTCGAACGCTACCGGCCTCTTTGGCGAGCCATGTTGGCCCAGACGCCCGACGCCACGTTCTTTCAGTCGCTCGACTGGCTGCTGACCTATTGGAAGCATTTTGGCGCGGACAAGGAACTTCGCGTTCTGGTCGGATGGGATGGCGATCGTCCGATCGGCATTCTGCCGCTGGTCCTTCAGACGGAACAGACGAAGGTCGGCGCGGTTCGCGTGCTGACCTATCCGCTGCACGATTGGGGCACGTTCTTCGGGCCGTTGGGGCCCGATCCGGCCGCGATGCTCGAACTGGGAATGGAACACCTTCGACGCGGCCCGTGCGATTGGGATTTGCTCGATCTGCGATGGGTCGACGAAGACGGCGCGGACGAAGGTCGGACGGCCGAAATCATGGAGTCGTCGGACTTCGAACCGCGACGGCAGAAATGGGACCGCGCGGCCGTGGTCGAAATGGACGGAACGTGGGACGATTATTGGCAAGCGCGAACACCCAAGTGGCGCGAGAGCGTACGCCGATATCATCGCCGCCTGGAAGAGGCTGGGCGGCTCGAATTCGTGCGCTATCGGCCCGAGCCGGGCGAGAACGACCCGCGATGGGATCTCTACGACGCATGCGTCGCCGTGGCCGAGGCGAGCTGGCAAGGCGAATCGACCGACGGCACGACGCTTTGTCACAAATCGGTGGCCCCGTTTCTTCGCGACGCCCACGAAGCGGCCGTGCGGACCGGCTGGCTCGACCTTTGCCTGTTGAAACTCGATGGCCGTCCGATTGCGTTCGCGTACAACTATCGCCGCGGCGGGCGCGTGTTCGGGTTGCGGACGGGCTTCGACCCGGCGGCGGCGGAGCTGGGCCCCGGCAAGGTGCTGCAATACCTGATGTTCAAGGACGGTTTCGACCGGGGCGACAAGCACTTCGACATGGGCGTCGGCTCGCTCGAAGTCAAACAACATTGGCTCACGTCGATCGTCACCAGCTACCGGCTGACCTGCTTCTCGTCGAACAACGTCCGCGCCCAGTTGCTACGTCTGAAACGCTGGTACGTCGAACGCCGCTTCGGCGAAGAATACCTGGCCGGCGGCAGTCGGACGAAACAGACGGCGTGAGTGCGCGGGGGTCGCGGGGCGAGGGACGAGGGGCGCGGGGTTAGGAAGAGTCGCGGAGGATGGGGCGCACGCGAAGTCGCGAAGCGGCGGGGAATCGAAACGGACGGAGGCCCCGATTCGGGACACCTCCACATTCGATGGCGGGAATTGTTGGACATCCACGGTTCTACCGCGTCCATACAAACGCCGGACAGGCCCGCATTGCCACCCGCGCGCCTTGGGATGCCATTTTCGCGCGTCGCTACGGGACGAAAAACGGCAAATGCACTTGTGTATAACAACGGGGTGAAGGCGTATCGCCCGTCATCGCACGCCCTATCCGCGTTCATCCGCGGTTCCCTCTGTAGTACTCCTTCCTCCGTGCCTCCGTGGTGAACGGTCCGTCAACCACCGGCCTCGCGTCTCATAATGTCGTCGAGAGCCCACTTGGCGTTGGCTGCAACGCCGCCGTCCCGTGAATTGACCAGACCTTGCAGTGCGTTGACGCTTTTCTTCGTTCCCACCTTACCAAGGATATTGCAGCATGACGCGACAACGGCTGGGTTGGCGTGCTTGAGGCCCTTGAGTATGGTATCCTCCACGGCGGGGCCGATCTGGATGAGACAATCCGTCGCCACTCCGCGATCTTCGTCGCTCAAAAGCAGCCGTGTAACCGGAACCACGGATCGAGCGTCCTTTCGCTCGCGGAGAATGCTCAACGCGATGTGCCGCGTTGCCCGGTCGGGCGACTTGAGCGTCTCATTCAAGGCCGGAACGCTCTCTTGCGTGCCGACATGTCGCAGAATGTCCAATGCCATGTGCCGGACTTCTTCATCTTCGTCGGCGATATGGGCGGCCACTGCCATTTCGGCAGGCGATCCGATCGCGCGCAACGCGTCCGCCGCGTGTCTGAAATCATCTTCAATCGTGAGTCGCCGGGCGACCGCTTCGGCGCAGCGAGCGTCCTTTCGCTGGCAAATCGCCTCGAAAGCCAGACGCCGGGTAGTGACGTCGGCATGTTCGATCGCCTCGATTAGCGCCGGAACGCACTGTTCGGTGCCGATTTCCGCGAGGAGCTTCAGCGCCAGGTGCCTCGTGTTCGCATCGTCGCTGGCGAGTTGCTTCAGGATTGCCGGTTCCGCCACGCTTCCCATGTCCCGAAGCCCGCTATAGGTCTCGCCGTGGTGCTCCTTGAGTCGCGAGGCGAGGGCCTCGGCGGCCTCCACACTCTTCGTCTTTCCTAGAAATTGTACGGCCTTATGTCGAACCCATGGCGATTCGTCGGAAGCAACCACTATCACGGCGGGCACCGAAGACGGATCACCCCAAACCATCAGCGCTTCCATGGCCGCATCGCGGACCAGATCATCCTTGTCCTTGAGCAACGACTCGAGCAGCGCGGCCACCTCCCGGCGACGTGCTTCGTCGACAGGCACGTCGACAATCTGTCTGACGGCGGCATTTCGTTCGTCAACGTCCGACGATTTGAGGCGGGCGATCGCGCCGTCGAGGACATTCGACGACGGCGTCGAATTTTGCGGCTCGGGAGACTTCGACCCGAAAAAGAAGGAGAAGTCCGCGGCGGCCGGCTTCGCACTTTGCGCTGCGGCGATCTGTTTCGCAGCGGGGTTCTCATAGCTGGCCACGTTCGATATCTCGCGTCGATTTCCTCCGGCGTGGTCTTCCACGACCAGGTACATCTTGCAGTCGGGCAGAGCACCCGTGTGGCGCGTACGAAGCTCACCCTGGACCATGCCCCGCTCCTGCAACTCGTGAGCCGTGAATCCCGTCTCGAACTCGTCTCCCAGGGCTTCGATGACCAAGAGATACTTCGTTCCCATCGAGGGCTTTCCCTGGTCCCAGCGATAGTTGCAGGCGAAGATCAGACCTGCCCCACGATCGCCGTAGCGTACTCGAGCGTCCCACAATGTCACTCCCTTGCCCGAGGGTTCCGGTTCATTGCGGCCCGACTTCGACGCGCCGGCGTGTCGTTCCATCGGCGCGGCCACTTGGCGGCTTCTTGCTTCGGTCGCGATAACGCCAAACGTGAAGCCGAATCCAAGCAGCAGAAGGAAGGAGCCGAGCACGATGTAGAAGACTCGGGCGCGACCCCGACCGAACCACGCAACAAGGGTTCTGGCCTTGCGCATCTCGAAGAAGAAATCCCAATCGAGCGCGGCCGCGACAATAAGAAACAATCCGGCGAGCGCCATTAAGAATGGCATGTACCACTCCATGATTAACCTCCTGTCCAGGTTAAGGGGAACAACTCTGTGCCGCCAATCGGGCGGGCGTGGGTAATTTGATGGTGAATTGAGTGCCTCGGCCCGGTTCGCTTTCCACTCGGATTTCGCCGCCGTGGGCTTCGACGATTTTGCGGGTGGTGGGCAGTCCGAGGCCCGAACCGCCCGCCTTGGTCGAAAAGAAGGCGTCGAAGATCTTCGCCCGGGTTTCTTCGTCCATGCCGCAGCCCGTGTCGATCAGATCGAGGGCCACGCCGTCGGCCGTGGCGTAGGTCCGCACGATGATCTGTCCGCCTCGTTCGACGGCCTGTTCGGCGTTGAGCACCAGGTTCAACAGCGCCCCGTGGAACGCCTCGCGGTCCAGCAGCACGGTAGGCAAATCGGGCGAGAGATAGGTGGCCAGTTCGATGCCCGCCTCGGCCGCCTTGGGCCGAAAGAACGTCAACACCCGCTCGACCTGGTCGTTCAGAGACGTCGGCTCCGAACGAAGCGCGCGGACCTTCGTGTAGTTGAGAAAATTGTCGAGCAGGTCTTGCAGCCGCTGGCATTCGCGCTCGACCATTTGAACCTTGCGCAACGCCCGCTGATCGCGAGCCGA
This sequence comes from Planctomycetaceae bacterium, assembly GCA_003532715.1. Taxonomy (GTDB): domain Bacteria; phylum Planctomycetota; class Planctomycetia; order Pirellulales; family Thermoguttaceae; genus UBA11386. Next base: position 10,135 of record DOEZ01000671.1, on the reverse strand, counting down.
GTCGCTTTCGGCGAAATCCTCGGCCAACAGTTCCATGTTCAGCCGGATGGTGGACAGCGGGTTCTTGATCTCGTGGGCAAGCCCCCCGGCGAGCCGGGCGATCTCCTGATATTGATCGACCAGTCGCTGATCGGCGTCGGACGAGTAGGCGGTCGAACCGGGCATGGCAAGCGGGATGAGTGTCTTTTTTTGGGAACCGCGGATGAACGCGGATGAACACGGATGTATGTCAAATCAGGCAACGGCGTTCAATACCACGCTACCGCACGTCGGGGGGTACGTCAAGGGTCGGGCGGACGCCGTGATTCGGGTTTACGGCTCGGAAAGAGGGGAAATGGGGAAAAGGAGAAAGTTTTGATTACACGCAAGTGCCACGGCAAGTATTCACTCGGCTTACCTCTCTCCTCTTCCTTTTCCCATTTCTCCCCTTTCCCCTTTTTCCGAAACGTCAAGAGCCCCGCCAGAACATCAAATGCTCGTTTTTCGAAAATTTTCTCGAAAGACTATTGACAGCCTGGCCGAAAGTGTCTACTGTACTAGGTGGATAGTACAGGAGTACCCGCCATGTTCTTCCATATCGACTCGAGCAACGGCCTGCCCATCTACGAGCAGGTCGTTCGCCAAGTCAAATTCGCCGTGGCCGCCGGCGTCCTCAAGCCGGCCGAAATGGTCCCCTCGGTTCGCGAGGTGGCTCGCGAGCTGGCCCTCAACCCCAACACGGTCGCCCGCGCCTACCGCGAGCTTCAGGCCGAGGGCGTGCTGCAACCCGTTCGCGGCACCGGGCTCCAGGTGGCCGCCGACGCCGCCCAGCGGTGCCGCCGCCAGCGGCGCGATCTGATCCAACAGCGGCTCGGCCAGGTCCTGCGCGAAGCGCGTCAAAGCCGACTCGACGGCGACGAACTCCGCCAACTGGTCGAAGCCGAACTGAAATCGCTTGAACGAGAGGAAGCCAAGCCATGAAAAGCGTCATCGAACTCGAAAAGCTGTCGAAACGTTTTGGAAACGTGGTCGCCTTGGATCGGGTTTCGCTCGAAGTGCCGCCCGGCACGGTCTTCGCCCTGTTGGGCGAGAACGGCGCGGGCAAGACGACTGCCATTCGCATCATGCTGGGACTGGCCGACGCCGACGCCGGCCGGACATCCGTTCTGGGACTCGACAGCGCCGAGCACGGGCTCGCCATCCGCCGCCGCGTCGGCTACGTGCCCGAGCGGCCCGTCCTCTACGACTGGATGACGGTCGACGAAATCGGCTGGTTCGTGGCCGGGTTTCACCGCGACGGTTTTCTCGACGAGTACCGCCGCGCGACACTCGGCTTCCACCTGTTGGGCGGCGCGAAGATCAAAACGCTCTCGAAGGGAGCCCGGGCCAAAGTCGCCCTGTCGCTGGCCCTGGCCGGCGACCCCGATTTGCTGATTCTCGACGAGCCGACCTCGGGGCTCGACGCCATGGTCCGCCGCGAGTTTCTCGAAAGCATGGTCGATCGCGCGGCAACCGGCAAAACGGTCTTCCTGTCGAGCCACCAAATCAACGAGGTCGAGCGGGTGGCCGACGTCGTGGCCATCATCCGCCACGGCCGCGTGCTGCTGGTCGAAACGGTCGACCGGCTCAAGGAGCAGACGCGGCACCTGCTATTCACGCTCCACGAAGGCGTCGGGACGCTGCCCGAGTTGTCCGGCCGCGTGCTCAGCCGCCGACGTCACGGCCGCCAGTGGCAGGTCGTCGCCGTCGACGTGCCCGAGCCCTCGCTCGACGCGCTTCGCGGCCATCCGGCCGTCGAATCGCTCGAAATTCGCACGCCAAGCCTCGAAGAAATCTTCGTCGCCCAGATGCAAGCAGAACCCGGGCCGTCAGCCAACGGGCCCGACCAGTACGACTATCCAGCCGCCGACGGCTCCAACGCCGAGGAGGAGGTGTCCGCATGAACAGCCACGGGGTGTTGTCGAGCATCTTCTGGAAAGACTACCGCGAGCTGCGGGCCTTCTGGCTCGTGACGGCCCTTTTCGGCATCGGGTTGCAGGCCGCCGTCGCCTTCGTGGCGACGCGGATGAAAATGACCGAGTTTGCCTACGTGCCCATTCTGGCGTGGGCCGTCCTCGTGCCCGCGCTCTATGCGTTGGGCTGCGCGGCCGTGATATTCGCCGGCGAGCATGAGTCGGGCACGGCGTCGTTGCTTCACGCACTGCCGGTCGAGCCGCGACGGTTGCTGCTGGGGCATGTCGTCTTCGCCTTGTCGAGCACGCTGGTCATGCTCGGCGTGACGTGCGCGGCATTTCTCTTCTTGCGGCGCGTCATGCCGATCGAGACGGGCAGCTTGGCGTTGACGGCCGGCCAACTCGGCATCCTGCCGGTCGAGTTGTTTGTTTGGGGGCTGCTGTTCTCGCTCCTACTGCGGCGCGCCATCTTCGTGGCGATCCTCGGCGGCCTGTTTGGGGTGTTGCTGCCATTCGTATGCGCGGTGATCCACGCGACTGTGTATCACGACCCGGGCACCGGGGCGATTTGGTGGGCCCAAGTGCTCCCAATCCGCGCGGCCATCGTGTTGCTCGTGGCGGCGGTCGACGTTTGGCTGGTCCGTCGATGGTTCCACGACGCGGGCGTTCTGGGGCGTCGGAGGATCGCCCGGCGCGAGAGCCTTCCAGGGCTCCACGCGTCGGTCGGCTGGTCACACGACGCCGCGTCGGCCGCCTCGGAATACGAAATCGGTGAGTTCACGTGGCAAGATCGGACTCGCCCGGCGCTGCGGCGTCGAGAGCTTCCCGCGAACTTCGAACTCGCTAGGCTCGTTTGGCAACATTGGCGTCAGTCTCGTTGGCTTTTGATCGGCTTTTTAACGTTTATGGTGCTATCCATCCCGCTCGGTTGTCTTGCCACATTGGAGACCGAAGGCGATTGGCGAGGCGTCCTTGGTATCGTGGTGGTGCTGGTGGTTCCGTTGGCCGGTGCGTGCGTTTTTCGCGAGGACTGGCAGGAGAACCGGTTCCGACTCCTGGCCGATCACGGCGCGCGGCCGGGCCTCGTGTGGCTTAGCCGACAGCTTGTCTGGTTTGTGCCCGCGCTGGTCTACTCGCTCGTTTTTGTTTTCTCTCAATTCGTGGTGTCAACGATGTTGCTCAACGACCCGCCGTCCGACTTCGGCGAAATGGTCTTGGGGGCAACGCTCTTCGTGGGCACGGCCTTCGCCTGCGGCCAGTTCTGCTCGATGTATCTGCGAAGCAGCATCCTGTCGGGACTCTGTACTCTAATCCTGCTGCTCGTTCTGTACACGTGGGCCACGTTCGTGGCAGCCTTATTCCCGGACTTTTTGCTGGTCCATTTGCTTTGGTCGTTCGTCCCCATTNNGGCTTCTCGGTCGAGGAGTTCAACCGGCCCCCGACGGCCGAGGCCGCGGCCACGTCGCGGATGTACCTCGATGCTCGCAAGTCGCTCGAGTGGCCCAAGGCCGAGCCGAACCGAATAATCAACCAGACTAGCGACCTGACCGAGGGCTTCAAGCCGCCGGCGGGAAAAGGTCTGTTTCCGCTGGTTCCCCTGTCGCCGCTGGAGACCGCCTGGGTCGAGATGAACGCCGAGACAATCCGCAAGGCGATCGAAGCGAGCCGACGGACCGCCATGGCGTTCGACCGCCCGGGATTTCGGTCGGGGAAGCTGGCGATGGAATCCGACGTCGCGCGACTCGCCGAACTATTGGTCCGAAGTGCCCGCAAGCACGCGATCGAAGGCGATCTCGACGTGGCCTTGGAACATTACTTGACAGCACTGCGCATGACTTCGCATATCCAGAAGTTCGCGTCGTCTGGTTGGCCGGGCCAAGTCCCCAATCGACTTCGTGACGGACTGCTTTCTTGGGCGGCACATCCCGACCAGACGGCCGAGCGTCTCAAGCGAGCCCTGGACGAGGTAAAACGCATCCCGGCGGACTACTCGTCATACGAACGTTTTGTGAAGTGGCGTTGGGAGTATGATCTGAGCGATCTTGGAGGACGGTCGCCACACCGTCAGAATTGGGACGAAGCCATGCGATTGCTCGCATTGCGGTGGCTGCCCTGGGAGAACGTTCGGGCACGACGCATTCTCGACTACCTTGCACGTGGCACGATTGACGAACTGCGGCGGGTCGAAGTAGGACTGAAGAGTAATGAGCCAGTCGAATCGGCGCCGGTAAGCCCCGACGCGGCGCGGTTGTGCAATACTACGTGCCTTCGGGGGTTACTCGACGTCAACACCATCGGCTGGCTGACGGAAAATCGCATCGACGAAGAAATGCACCGCCGAGCGTTGGTTCTCCAACTAGCCCTAGCCGCGTGGCGGCGCGAGCACGGCTCGTTGCCCAAGACGCTCGACGAACTGGTCGGCACGTATCTCGACGCCGTGCCGGTCGATCCGTACACGGGCAAGCCGTTCGCGTATTATCCCGAGGGCCGGCAGGACGCCGGTTTGGGGGTTCCCATGGGTATGGAAGCGTATGATTTGGGACCGGGGGGAACCGGAGGCATCGAAGTGCCTGAAGTGATTTGGGAAGGACCCATGGGCCCCTTCGACGCCTCCTTTTTCGCCCGAGAAAAGGCCCAATGGGGCGCTCCCTATTTCCGCAGCCCCGCGTCTACCTTCTACATTCCCTAACGCGGATCACTCACCACCGGGTAGCACCGGTTCTCGAACCGGTGTCGCGCAGCGACAAGAGGTTTTTTGAAACCGCCGTACCATGAAGAAAACGGCGGAAAGAGCACACTCGCGACTCTTGTGCCTTCGGCACCCAGGT
>DOEZ01000671.1:0-5277 GCA_003532715.1 Planctomycetaceae bacterium | reverse complement strand
CACGAAGTTAAGGAAACGACTACGCAACGGCTAGGACCCGGAAAGGAAGAAAAACACTAATTCGCGCTGATAAGCACTAATCTTGCTGATTAGCGAAGATTAGCGAAGATCAGTGTTCCCAACTCCCTCTTCGTTTCGAGTGTTAGTCAACGTTGTTCTGCTTAACTTGGTGTCTCTGGGGTGGCGCTTCGCTTACCCCCGGCTAATCGCTTTGACTCCTTCGGAGTCGCGCCGTGGCGTCGCGTCTACGAGACGGAGATCTCCGCGCCTCCGCGTCTCGGCGGTTCATTCAAAAAGCAGAACAACCCAATTAGCAATCAGCAAAAAGATCAGCATCCGCCCGTACCAAACCGGGATTCGCCGGCCCAGCGGCAGCCCCTCGGGGTGGCGCAGGCCGAGAATTCTATACGGAAATTGCAGCAAGATCGACACGGCCAGCAGCCAACCGAGCCGGTGGATCGCCAGCGACTCGCGCCATTGGCCGTGCGCCAGATAGACGAAACTCCGCGTCAGCCCGCAGCCGGGACAATCGATGCCGAACAGGCTCCGCGACAGGCACGACTGGGGTAGCGGATACGATTCGAGGGCATGAAAGGCAACCAGCCCGCCGGGGCGAACCTGCAACAGAAACGACAACCCCACGACAACGCATGACATCCACAACATCTGACGGTGGCGTTGATGCCGCCACCGACGCGCGCGTGCCTCATCGGCCTCGCCAGCATCGCAGTCATCCAGCGCAACAGCCTCGACGGGGCAACTGCCGGGGCAACTGCCGGCGCAATCACTGCCCGAACAGGCTTCCATAACAAAAACATCGGGTTCGAAAGTCGCGTTGCTCATGGCTCATTCCGTCGCCGAAATCTGAAAGACCGTCTGACACTGCTTGCAGCACGCTCGCTTCCCGACGTTCGCCGCCGGAACACGGTATCGGGCATGGCACTGCGGACACGCCACCGTAATCGCCGCCGGCGTCGCGACGGCCGCGGGCGGTGCAACTGCGGGCGGAACAACTGCGGGCGGGACAGCCGCGGGCCGAGCAACGGCCGACGCCGGCGATGCGGGAGCGGGAGTCGCCGGAACCGTTGTCCGCGAAACGAGCACCGGCGCGACCACGGGAATCGCCACGGCACCTGGCGACAACGCGGCGGCTGCCGCCGGCTCGTCGACCATCATGCTCACCGGATCGAGCGGCAATCGCTCCAGGTTCTTCTCGACCCAGCGAGCCGCCTCGCCGTTGAGCGGGCTTTTCGTGTTGTAGCTCTGATACGCGATCATCTCGCCGATCCGCGCCACCATCGACCACAACGGCTCGCCCGCCGCCCAGTGGTCGCCGATGCAAATGGCGTGCGGGGCGATGTTCGGGTGGAAAATGGGCGTCAACATGCGGCATTGGGGCGGCGTTCGCGGATAATCGCGAGGCAAAGCGATCTCGGCAATGTGGCTCTTCGACGGCACCAGCCCCTCGTCGGTCTGGCGAAGACTGTTGATGCAATACTCCAACTGGTACAACTCGGGCGGGTCGCCTTGCGTCTGGATCAGTCGCAGCCGAGGATGCCGCATGACGAATTCGACCAGTTTTTGGTGGTCGGCGTGCAGTCGCCGAAGACGTACGGTGCTCATGGTCGGTCGCTCGCCTCCTCGGCCGGAGGTTCGTCGGGTTTGGGTTCGGGCGTCTTCAGGCCCGGCGGGTTTAGCTCCAACAGCGATTCCCAGGCAATCGCGAACCCCAGACCCTCGCTGATCCGCTTGTCGTTCGTCCACGTGTTGATGCCGATCAGGTTGCCGTCCTTGTCGTACAATCCGCCGCCGCTGTTGCCCGGGTTGATCGCCGCGTTGGTCTGAATGACGCGAATCCGTCGGCCCCCGCACGTCTGCCGGCGAAGCTGCGAGATCACGCCCGGCGAGTGCGTCCAGCCGAGCCCGCACGGGTTGCCGACGGCGAAGACTTCCATGCCCAGCGCGAGCCGCGTGTCGGCCCGCCAGGGCGCCGCGCAAATGTCGGCTTCCAAAGCCGGCGCGTCGACCAGCGCCAGGTCGATTCCGTCGGGGGCGATCCACAAAACGCGGCCCGGCCGCGACGCCTGTCCGAAGAGCCTCACTTCGAGCGTTCCGCCGAGTTTCGGCCGCTCGTTGGCCGCCGAGTGGTCGGCCGTGAAATCGGGATCGATCACATGGCGGTTCGTCACGATGATCATCCGGCCGTCGGCGGCCCCGACGACGACGCCCGAGCCCATGCCCGAGCCGCCGATCATGCCGCGATTCGACGTCCACTCGACCAGCACGTTGGCCCGCATCGCGCGGCCGATGGCCGGGGGGAGTCCTTCGAGGACGCTTTCGTCGGGCTCGAATTCGGCCAGATCGACTCGCGGCAAGACGACGCCGCGCAGGGCGACCGTCAAAAAGATCAACCATCCGACCACGTCGACGATGCCAAGCAGGATGCCGCCCAGCGCGAAGCCCGTCCCACGCCGGCGCGAGCCGTGGATGCCGCCCAGCGCGATCGAGCCCAGAACGATGGCGACCAGCCCCGTGATGAGTCCGAACAAGGGAATGCCCGCCACCGCGACGATCAGCGCGGCGACGGCCGTGCGGCTCGTGCCCGAGGGCTCGGGCTGCAACAGGACGGGCGCGAACATGGGCCGCGCCGGCGTCGCCAGCGGCCGCGCGGCGGCCAGTTCGTCGCCGGTGATGCATATCGACGGCTGCTCGACCGGAAACGACTCGCGCCGGGCCGGCGCGCAGTCGTACGAACCGCACCCGCCCCGCGATTGCCAGCAACCGGCGTGATGCACGGCCCCGCAGTTGGGACAGATGGCGACCGGCTCGCCGCGGCGGACGTCACCGCGGCAATGGGAGCACGGCACGCCGCTTTCACGGTCGCCGGCGGTTCGTAGTTGTGGCGAAGGCGGTTGCAAGGCAATCACTCGTGAGGACAGTCTCAAAACAGGGCGAATCCCAGCATCAATATCGAGTATAACAAGGAAAGCCCGATCGACGCATAGCCAAGCACCAGATAAAGGGGGCCTTCCTTGGCCAGTTGGGCGTGTTTTCGGGGGACGAAGCACAAACCGGCGATCAATACGATCGGAGCCAGGCACCCGAAAAGACTGGCCACGAACAGGCCGATCACCACTTTTTGCGACATTTCCAGCGCGTCGCTGCGGTAGATTTTTCGCCGGACGTCGGCCAGGGTCAACGGATCGACCGTGTCGAACTGGGCGCCGCAATAGCGGCATTTGACGGCGATGGCCTTGATCTTCTCGGCGCAGATGGGGCAGGTCTTCATGTCGCCCCATGCCGACAGGGGCGGCGCGGCGTGCTCCTTCTCTTGCGACGGGGCCTGCTTGCATCCGTAGGTGCCGCAACCGCCCACCTCGTTCCAGCAGTCGCGATGATGCACCTGGTCGCACTCGGGACAAACTGTCACCGGCTCGTCCGCGCCGATCCGGCTCTGGCAGATCGAGCAGGTCGCCTCGGCGTGAGTTGACGCGGCCGGCGCGGCGGCGGACCGCGAGGGGCGAATCGGCGGCGGCGCGATTTCCGCCGCGCACTTCGGGCAGCGGAACTTCCGGCCGGCGGATTGCGCGGGGATTCGGATCCGCGCGCCGCACGCACAGGAGACAATGTCGGGATTATCGCCTTGCTGTGTACTCATCGCATTGAACCACGGTGTCGGCGCGACAGCCTCGAACGGTCGAGTCGTCGCGCACCCTTGTCACTGCATTTCTCCGAGCATGCCCAGGATGAACCCAACAACCCACCAGCCGGCCGTGGCCGCCAAGGCCGCTCCGATCATCTTGATCCCCTTGGGTTTGCCTTGAATCATCCAGACGATTCCAAGGATGCAGGCAATGTTACCGCAGAGGATGGCAAGAACCCAATCCAAGGCGCCCAGCTCGTCGTCGGCGTCGCCGCTGCTGCTTCGTTTCTTTTTCTTCTTCTGTTTCTGCTTCAAGACGGGATCGAAGACTTCGCCGCAATAGCGGCATTTGGCCGCGCCGCGGACGATCATCTCGCCGCAGGCCGGACACGGGTAGCGGTTCGGTTCGGAGGCGGGCCGGTCGATTTTCGGCCCCGTGTCGGCGAGCATTTCGTCGAACTGCTGTGAGTTGACGCCGCTGAAGGGGCTCTGAATGCCGTAGATGTCGGTTGGGCTTGTCAGGTCGGGGAGTTCCTCGCTGAGCCCCGGCAGGTTGCCGCCTGGACCGGAGGGGGGCGGCGCTGCGCCCGGCGGCGCGGCCGAGGTTTGGCCCGCCTGATCCGGCTGGCGCGGCGCGGGGAGCTGCATCAACTGTCCGCAATGGGGGCACTTGGCTCGTTTGCCGGCCATGGCGTCGGGCGCGCTGAGTTTCTTGCGGCATTTGGGGCATAAGACGCTGATCGGCATTAGGTTCTCCCGTCACATGGTGTTCGAATCATTTGGTCTCTTTGAGCGTGAATTCCAATACAGTCTTTCCCAGGATGATTTGATCGCCGCTTCGCAGTAGTTGGCGCGTGACGGGCACGCCGTTGACGTAGGTTCCGTCGGGCGTGTTGCAGTCTTCGATTTCGAAGCGGCCGCCCCGGTTGTGGATCAAGGCGTGGCGAGGCTCGATGGCTCCGTCCTTGAACAGGTAGACGTCGGCCTTGGGCGAACTGCCCAGAACCGTGGCGTCGTGGTAGAGGACGAACTGTTTGCCGGCGAGTGGGCCGGCGCGCATTAGGAGCCACGCCGTTTTGGTCCAACCCTCGACTAGGCCGACCATCAGGCCGACCATCAGGCCAATGACGACGAAGCCCACCGCGCGGCTGAGGCTTGCCTCGCCGTCGGCGGTCGTGAAGACGAGACTGATCGGATCGAACAACAACCCTCCGACCACGCCGCCTAGCACCGCGCCGACGACGCCGTTGATCGCGACCTTCTTCTCGCGCAGGGCGATGCCCTGTCCCAGGCCGGCCGGAAGGCTCGCCAAGGCCCATGCGGCCGCGCGGCCCATGATGAGGATCAACAGGGCGATTCCGGTGGGCATCTGGCCGGGCTGCAAGTCCTCGGCAAATCCGAACGCTACCATGCACATGACGCCGAACAGGATGCTGGCCGGAACCAGCATGACCAGCCCGCCGCCGAACCCGACGCCCAGGCCCACTGCTCCGCAAACCAGCGCGCGCCGCGCGTTTCGGCACATGATGCCTTCGCCCGCACCGAGGAACAGGCCGACGCCGGCCGCGACCGTCGGAAACAAGAGGACCGAAGCGAGCGAGAATTCTTCGTCAAGTTCGTTGTCGTTGAAAAAA
>DOEZ01000354.1 GCA_003532715.1 Planctomycetaceae bacterium | reverse complement strand
CACTCGAACAATCGGACCGGTTTTGGACCCTCGGCCAGGATGAACCGCTCGACTGGGCAGGCCATCCGGCGGAATTTGGCCGTCGGCACGGCAACCGTGTCCCACGCCGGCGAAATGGGCCGGGCGGCCGCTTCGTAGTCGTCCAACTGCACGGCCACGAATCCGTAGAGCGCCTCGCGAAACTCGAAAAGCTGCTCGGCCGGCAACGGAGCACGGTCGCCCACGATATTATAGGCGAACACGAACAGCCCGACAAACTGCGAGCCGAAAAGGTTCTCCCACCGGCGAAGGCTGACCAGGTCGTCGGTCGTGGACCAGTTTTTCCAGTATTGTGGCTGTTCGTCGCCGCTGGGGAACCGCCGGCCCTTCACGTCGATGAGCCACGAAAGGCCGTCGGGCGACGCGACGATGAAGTCGAGGTTCTTGATCGACGGACCCTCGGCCGTGAGGCTCCGTTTGGCCTCGTCCACCGCCACATACGGCACGCGACGGTCGCGCAGATACGCCTCGAACGCCGCTTCATAATGATTGTCGCGGTTGGCCATGACGAAATCGTTGCCCAAGTATCACACGGATAGGCCCAAATCGCACGAACCCCCATTGTAAGGCCCGGGCCGAGCAAACGCAAACCGTCAGGTTTGGCAAGAAGGACAGGTAGGGTGGGGCGATTGCAGCAAGTTCTTCCGCGAAATTCATGCTCTTCCGACAGGGCTTGCTGCGATCGCCCCACCTTACAGTTCGCGATTCTCCCGGGTTCGGAATGCGGGGGTCAACTCAAATCGTGTATCAAGTGGACCAGCGGAATCCACAGCCACACCACGATCCAAGCCATCAGGGCCAACGGCACGACGAACATCGCCGTCGCCCAGAGCCACGCGAGGAAGGCCAACTTGGGACGGGCGAAAAGCACGCGAAGCAACGCCAGATCGACCGCGCAGAGGCCCGCGATGAGGAGCATTGCGAGGTACCAAAAACGAAACGCGAGATTCGCAAGCCCAATGGCCCAGATCGTCGCGAGGGGCAACTCCATCCCGAAATCCGCGAAGATCCCCTCGAAGCCGGCGACGATCTTCAGCAGCATTCCCAACAGCACGAACCACAGTATCCCATGCATCGCCGTCAGAATCAGCGGAGCGAGCCCGCCACTGCTTTTCGCCGGTTTCTCGTCGCTCATGGCATTGCCCTTTCGAAGTTGCTCGCGCGGCTGGGCGTAGCCCTTCGCGCGAAGGGTGCGTCAAAGACCGTCGCGGCGGTTCTTTTGGTACTGGCGGCTGGCCGCTTCGAGCGTTCGCCGCTCCTTGCGTGTCAGGCTGGCCTCGCCTTGCTCGGATATCTTCTTGAGAATCCGGTCGACCTCGGCCTCGATTTGCTCGGCCTTCGCGTCGTCGCTCGGATCGTGAACTCGCAACCGGGGCCGCCGCTTGAGCCAGTCGAGCGACAATCCGCCCGTGAGCCGGGTCAGATTCCAGCCGCGATAGTAATACAACGCGGCGAAGGCGATACCAACCAAGTGGACTTCGTAAGCGATTCCCCCTTCGCCGGACGAATGGCCCAGCACGTTGTATGCGATCAACAAGACGCCCACCAGCCAGGCGGGCACCGGAAGCACGAGCATGAGCAACAAAGTCTGGCGTGGGTAGTTCACGATGAAAAGAAAGACGACGGCCGACACCGCGCCCGACGCGCCGAGCAGTTGGTAAGTCGGCGGCCATCCTTGGGCCAATCCCATCGCGCTCCAGATGACGCTGCCGAGAACGATCGCCAACAGGTAGAACCGAAGGAACTCCCCACTCCCGTATTTCTGTTCCACCATGCGGCCAAGAAACCAAAGCTGCAGCATGTTGGCCAAAATGTGGGCGACCGTTGGGTACGGCGCGTGCGCGAACCCGGACGTCAGAAACTGCCACCACATCAACGGCCGGAGCAGCGTTTGCGGCGTGCATGACATAATGCCGTGGATGGTGAACGTATCGGGGGGAGTGAACTTATCGCTTGGCGTAAACAGCCCGTCGGCCACGAACACGACGACGTTGATCAAGATGATCCAGCCGACCATCGTGCTGGGACTGCGCAAGTTGAAGCCGCGCGGCTCGTTCTGGTAGTAATCTCGGTCGTAAATACCCATGGTCGCTGCTGTATTGCGAGAAATGTCCGAAAGGGGGCCCCACTCATCACGTCCCCTATTGTGCATCAGACCAGTAAAAAAGCCTAGCCCGGATTAGGCCCAACAGGCATGATTTTCCCCCTTCCCCCCTTTCCCCCTTTTTCCGAAACGTCCCGACACCGGCCCGCGGCCACGGTCATCACGTCTCGCGAAACTCGGCCCCGTTGATGCAGTCGATCAACTGCCGCAGACGCCCCTGGTCGTGGCGGTTGAAGCGAAACACGAGCCGCGGCAGGTCGGCCAGTTCGGGCTCGTCTCTTTCCTCGCCCAGGGGGCCGGTCTGCCGAATCTGGCCCTTCACCACGATGTCCGAAAACCGTTCGTTGAGCGTCGTCAGCGTCGCGTCGTCCAACGGCCGGGTGAGCCGCAACACCAGGTCGTCGCGGACGTAGCGCATGCCGTGATACACCCGAAAGAACTGGAGTATCTCGCCGACCGCTTCTTGCACGTTGTCGGTCAGGCGGAACAACGACAGGTCCGACTTGTCGATCATGCCGCGACCCAACAGGCGTCGGCGAATGAACCGCGCGAAATCGCGCCAGTAGTCGCCGCCCGGCTCGTCCAAGAAGACGACGGGGATCATGTCGCGTTTGCCCGTCTGAATCAGCGTGAGCACCTCCATGCCTTCGTCGAGCGTGCCGAAACCGCCGGG
>DOEZ01000734.1:18799-24264 GCA_003532715.1 Planctomycetaceae bacterium | reverse complement strand
ATTTCGAGCCACACGAGGTCGCAGCACCAGTGAACCACGGCGAAGATCAGCAGGGCAATCGCGCCGTATTCGGCGGCCTGGGTGGCGAGCGTCAGCCCGACCGTTGCCCACCAGAACAGAAAATACGGGTTGGCCCCGGTCAGCACGACGCCGATCATGAACGGGTGCCGCTCGACCGTGGCTTCGCCTTCGGTCGTCGATTGCCGCAGGCTCAGCAGCAGTTGCACCCCCATCAAGATCAGGACCGCGCCGCCGACCAGACCGATGCCGGCCTTGACCGCCGGCGACCTGAAGAACGCGCCGATTCCCGCGGCGAGCAACAGGATCAGCGGCATTTCGACGGCCGCGTGCCCCAGGGCGATCAGCGCGCCGGCATGGCGCGACCGGGCCCCGGCCGCCAACGTCGCCGCCGTGACCGGGCCGGGCGCCATGACGCCCGAAAGCGAAACGGCAACGGCGGAAATCAGAAAGGCAACCATTTGGGCAGGCTTGTTTCGAGNNCGCGCCGAACCAGACCCCGATTGTCCACATTCCCGCCACGCTTGTCAATTCGCCCCGGAACAGACACAATCTCGCGACACCGTGGCGACCGCGATTGCACGCTTGATCTTTGGTTCTCGAAAAGGTATGATCCGGGTACAACGATTTGAGGAGTTTCGGGATGCCGACAGTCTTGAGAATTGGCCCCTACCGGCTGTATTTTCACAGCCACGAGCCGAATGAGCCTCCCCATATCCACGTTGATCGCGAACACCTTTCCGCGAAGTTTTGGCTGCTTCCAGTTCAGTTGGCTCGGAATGTCGGGTTTGCGGCCCACGAACTTCGTGACATCGAACGCTTGGTATTCGAGCACCAAGCGGAACTCCTGGAGGCCTGGCATGGGTATTTTGGCATTGAACGCTGACGAGCGAGTTCGAGCCGTGACTTCGGACGACGATCGGCTGAGCGTCGACCTGATGGATGGGCGAACGATCACCGTTCCGCTGGCGTGGTATCCAAGACTTCTTGGCGCGACCCAACAACAGCGCGATCATTGGGAGCCGTCGGGCGGCGGTTACGGCATTCATTGGCCCGACATCGACGAGGATCTCAGCACCGAAGGGCTGCTCCGCGGCGCGCCCGCGCCGAAGAGCCAACCCATTGCGAACAAGTCGTGACTCGAGAGAGAGCTGTAGAAGCGTGGGGCGATTGCAGCGAGCCTCGTCGAAAACCCTGAATTCCACGGAAAACTCTCGCTGCACTCGCCCCACCCGACCTGATGCTATCAAGATTACCGTCTATCAGCGATTATCAGCGTTCCCCCTCCTTCCCTGTCTCCCTGGTTGCGCGAGACCCGTCGGGTGCGTCACGCGCACCAAATCTGTTTCTCCGCCCCCATCTTTTCGCGTTTTTCGGCCTTTCACGTTTTTTTGTGATCGAAAAGCAGGCTTCCGGTGGTGCTGCGGCTCCTCCGCGTCCCTGTGCCTCCGTGGCAAATCGGTGCGTCCAGACGCACCCTACAGCTACAGCTTTTTTCGCGTTTTTTGACGGCAATTCTTGGCGAGACGGCCGTGTTTGCGGGTTTGGGAACCTGACAGAGGCATGTCACCCCATTCTGGGAGGGGTCTTCTTGGCGGACTTGAAGGATTTTTTGGAAAAAAACGTGCTCAACTCTTGACTTTTAGCCTTGGACCGTTGATACTCAGAGTCATGCCATGAGAAGGTAATGCTCGACGGTTGTGTTCGGGATAGCCGTTTGGGCGATCGTGGCAAAAAACTGGGGTGTGGTGAGGGAATCGGATTCGAGCGAGCGTTTTTCGCGGATCGTATCGGCGAGAGTTGCTTGTGCGAGTTCGGTTCGGGAGGATGAGGACGGTTCTTACGAACGTGCTTCCGTTTGAACAGAACCGTGACGAAGAGATTGATCATTTCGTCCCGATGATCCTTGGTCCTTCACCTCTCCCACACGCTTCGCCGTTCGGCGGCCGGTTCGGTTGCCGGGTGGCGGTGGCAGACGACCAATTTAAGGTGCCGGCTCGTTCGTGCCGGTCCTGGCCAGCCACGGGGAAAAGAGCCGGAGCTAGTCGTTGCATCTAATGAGACTGCCCGCTAATGGAGAGTGAGGTCGGCCAGTAAGTTTGGACATCGTTGCCGTGTCGGGACGGCGGCGTTCGAATAATCGAAAGAGTGAGAGACTTTTAGCGTTCATGGGAGAGGCATTCGGCCTCAAAACTATTTTTACTCGCTTCTGAGTTACTGAGGAAAAAGGAGACACTGAGATGAAGTATGTTGTATTGACTCTTGTGGCTGCGTTGGCCATGACTAGCGTTTCGATGGCTGCGCTTACGATTACCGTCAGCGACCCGGTCGATCTGGCCGATCCGCTTGATCAGTTGGAAGCCTACACGGTCAACGTGAAGGGCGCGAACGTGTTCTTGAATGTTGCGATCGACGGTCTGGTACATCAGATGAACGCCGATTTCGGCATGCTTAACCCGAGCCTTTGGACCGATTCGCTGGGTATGTTCGGCGGAGCGGCGGCCAATCCGTACGACACGCAGTTTCTGCTGCCCAGCACGCAAGCCGTCATTGCCGTCCCCTTCGCGGTGCCAACCGAGTCGAACGACGCGACGAATCCGGGCGGTCTGGCTGCGGGCGCCTTCGGTGGAGTGAACAAATACGGCATGGGCATGTTTAATGTTGGCGCTGGTGAATGGGGAAGTGCCTCCATCAACATGGAGACCGGTGTCGACCTCATGCAGATCGTTCTGCGCAAGGGTGATTTGGTTGGGGTCACGTTGCGAGGTGCGGGCGATGGCGGCCAGGGACCGTTGTCGTTTAGTGTCCAAGTCGGTGGCGTCATCCCCGAGCCGGGCACGATCATGCTGCTGTTGACCGGTGCGCTGTGCCTGCTGGGCCTCCGCCGTCGTTAAGAATCGCGGGTGGTTCAACTTGATTCGATTTCCATGTTTTAGATACTGAAGGAGAATGGCAATTATGAGGGGGATTTCACTAAGTTTGCTGGCCGTGCTGGCCATGAGCGGCGTAGTCCTTGCGGACCCGGTGCTCAACTACGAAGTGACCAATTACTATCCCGGCTCCGGCGTGCGGACCTTTACGGTCTATGCCACGGGCCTGAACATCAACACGCTTGCCGCGTTCAGCGTGGACGGCGTGAATCAGGTGTGGACCGCCCCGGCGACAATCAGCGAATGGGACAACAGTCCCAACACGCCCGCCAACCCGGTCGACAGCTACGTGGTGTTCGGCGACCTGCGCCTTGCCGATCTGAACGGTATTGCTGGCGGTCCTTGGGGACCGACGGTTACCACCGAAACGATCACGGGTGGCGGAGTGTCGGGTGTCGGAACGCTGGTTAACGGTGGCGCATCGCCCGATGCGTACATCGTGACGGGAGTTCCGGCGGACGACCCCAACGAACGGGTTGACCTGTTCCAACTGGCCGTTCCAAAGGGCAAGGCCGTTGACGTGACGGCCACCCTGCATTCGGCTCTCCCGAATCCCGCCAACCCGCCTTGGTACGACCTGATCGAGACGTATCGTTTCGATGACGAAGTGGGTGGCCTTGGAAGCCTCACGGTAAAGTCCGTTCTGGACGGCGATGCGAATTCGGACGGGATCGTGAATAGCACCGACCTTTCGTTGCTCTTGTCGAGTTACAACCAGAGCGGCAAGGTCTGGGCGACGGGCGACTTCAGTGGTGATGGAAATGCGAACAGCACCGACTTGAGTCTGCTCCTCGGCAACTACAACCAATCGGCCGACTGGTACGGCTCGGCCGCGCCGGGCGGCGAGGCTGCTGGTGCTGGCGGTACGACGGTTCCCGAGCCGGGCACCCTTGTGATGCTCGTCCTGGGAAGCCTGTGCTTGGCCGGATATCGGCTTCGCAAGTAGTCTCGATCAAACGATCGGCTTAGGAAGCGAGTAATTGCTTCAACGAAGTCGAATGCTTCGACCCGTAACAAGGGGTCGGGCGGTCCGCGGATCGTCCGGCCCCTTGCTCTTTCTTGCCCACCGTGTAGAGTCTCATACGGCCAGTTCACCACAGAGGCACGGAGAAGCGGTTTTTCCATTTCCCCCCTTTCCCCTTTTTCCGAATCGTAAGAGCGCCGAGCAGCGTCCCCTCGGTGTCTCCGCGCCTCGGCGGTGAACCAACCCTTCAGGAGAAACCCGAAATGAAACATCTTCTAACGATTGGCCTACTGTTCGCGTCGTTCCTTGTTGCTCACATCGCCGCGATGGCCGACGAGCCGAAGCCCAACGACGCAGTGCAACCCGCGCCGCGCGACGACCGGCCGGGATGGACGGCGCGACACGAACGCATGAACGCTCGCGTCGAGCAGGGCAACGCCAAGCTGCTGTTCATCGGCGATTCGATCACCCAGCGATGGGAGCGAGCCGGCAAGGACGCCTGGAAAGAATTCTACGCCGATCGCGATGCCGTTAACCTGGGCATCGACGGCGACCGCACCCAGCATGTCCTGTGGCGGCTCGAAAACGGCAACCTCGAAGGCATCGAACCCAAGCTGGCCGTCGTGATGATTGGCACGAACAACTCGGGCGCCAACACGCCGCGCGAAATCGCCGACGGGGTCGCCGCCATCGTCGCGAAGCTGCGGGCCAAGTTGCCCGAGACGACGGTCCTCGTCCTGAGCATCTTTCCGCGCGGGGCCGACGACCGCGACACGCGCCGGCCGGTGATCGCGAAGACTAACTCGCTGCTGGCCAAGCTAGCCGATGGAAAGAAGGTGCTTTACGAAGACATCGGCGAGGTCTTCTTGGAGCCCGACGGCACGATTTCTCGCGAGATCATGCCCGACCTATTGCACCTGAGCCCGGCCGGTTACCAACGTTGGGCCGAGGCGATCGAGCCGACAGTCGCCCGCGTGCTGGGCGACACCCCGAAGACGGCCAAGAAGACGAAGACGTCAACGAAGACGCGGGCCAAGGGCGTCCCAGCCGCCGCCGAGCCCGGATGATCCGCGAGCCGACACCAACCTGAAACACAAGAAAACACCAACCCGAAGCGCAAGCGAGAGGATCGCAACGACGTATCGTCGCTATCGAATCCGGCTGACGTTCTGCACGCAGCGTCGAAATCACGGGCCCATAAGTAATCCGGCCGACCCCGGAAGGATCGAAGCAGGTTTTCGTCCCAGAGACCATCGAAGACTCGCGTCGGAATGCCCAATTCGTGCGTCCCTCCGGGACGCGAACAGCCACCGTTGCCCATGTTCCCAGCAGTGAACTGCTGGGCAATTATCAAGCGTCCCTCCGGGACGGAGCACGGCAACTGCACCTGAGTAGAACAACGCGGGTGTTGCCCTGGGCTATTAAGCTACAGCCTTTTCAGGCTGGTCGCGACCCGACAGGGTTTTGCCTTTGCGGCTGGGCGCGACCCGATGAGTCATGCCCTTTCAGGGCGGGGTGAAATTGGCGTTGCCCGATTTCCAGGGCGATGCCCC
>DOEZ01000734.1:0-18768 GCA_003532715.1 Planctomycetaceae bacterium | reverse complement strand
ACCCCCCCACCCCCTTACTGGCAACCTAGGTAATCTATTCGGACCACAACCACCCTCGTCAAGGCTTCTCCGCGTCGGGGCCGATCTAGCGTGAGTAGGGTGGCGCCGATCGTGCGGCTCCTTCCGGAAATACCAAATTCGCGTGCGTGGTTCGGGCGAGTGTGGCTGTGTCGCCGCCCGGGTTTCGCGGCGCGAGGTTGTACGAGTGTCGCCCTGCGGTATCCCGCGAGTCCCACAACCTTCCTCCGCGCCGATAGACCCGCCATGCCCGCATCCTCTGCCGCTTCTTCCCAGTCGCGCCGCGTCGTTGTTTCTTGCCTGTTCGTTTGCTGCCTGTTGCTGCCAGCCCGGTCGCCGGCCGAGAGTTCCTCGTCTCGGATGACGCCGATTGTCAAGGCGGTCCGAGCGGCCGAGGCGTCGATTGTCAACATTCGCGGCGAGAAGACGGTAAACGGCGAGAGCCTGGTCGTCGGCGAGGGCGAGCCGGGGCGCCACGTCAACGGAATGGGGACCGGCGTGGTCATCGACCCGCGAGGCTACATCATCACGAACCATCACGTGGTCAGCGGCGTGCGCGAGATTCAGGTCACGCTGGCCGACGGCCGCCGATTCGTTGCCCGGTCGATCGCCCACGATCCCGAGACCGACTTGGCCGTCATCAAGATCGACGCGCCCGATAATCTGCCCGTCTTGCGAATCGGCCGGTCGAGCGACCTGATGACGGGCGAAACGGTGATCGCGGTGGGCAATGCCTACGGCTACGAGAACACCGTGACGCAGGGCATTATCAGCGCGCTGCATCGCGCCGTGCAGGTGAGCGACGCGCAGCTTTACTCCGACTTGATACAGACCGACGCGAGCATCAATCCGGGCAACTCGGGTGGTCCGCTCTTGAACATCGACGGCGAGATGATCGGGGTTAACGTGGCGGTTCGCGCGGGGGCCCAGGGGATCGGTTTCGCCATTCCGATCGACAAGGCGATGCGGGTCGCGTCGGACCTGTTGGACCGGCGGAATGTCCGATCGTTTCACCACGGGCTCGTGCTGGGCGAAACGGCCCCGCGCGAGGGACGAGGGCTTTCGGTTGTGTCGATCGACGAAGACAGCCCGGCGGCGACGGCGGGAATTCGGCCTGGCGACGTGGTGACGCGGATCGGCGACGTCGAGGTGGACGGCCCGATCGATTTCCAGCGTGCGCTGCTCGATCGATTGCCCGGCGACGAACTTCGGCTGGCCCTTCGGCGAGACAATCGGGCCGTGAATGTCGATTTGACGCTCGCGGCGGCGTCGTCGGCGTCGAGGGCGAAGAACAGTCCCGCCTGGGAGGCGCTGGGCATGGACCTCGAGCGGATTTCGCCCAGCGATTTCCGCCGGCGATTCAAGACGAGTTACCGCGGCGGGCTTAGCGTGACGGCGGTGCGGCCCGACAGTCCGGCCGCCAGCCAGGGAATTCGGCCCGGCGACGTGTTGGTCGGAATCCACATTTGGGAGACCGTCTCGCTGGAGCACGTGTCGTACATTCTCGAGAAGTCCGACGCCGCGACCGAAGACTCGGTCAAGTTCTTCATCCTTCGCGACGGCGGCACGTTCTACGGCTATGTGTCGTTGGCCTCGACGGGCAAGAAGACCCGCTGATACCCTGGCTGGTTCGTCAACCCGTGGGGTGGGGCGATGCAAACCGAGGTCCCGGCGGGGCTGAGGTTGCTCGATGGGCGTTGTTCGTGGTGGTGTGCCTATAAACGGCGGGCGGTTTGCATCGCCCCACCCTACACAGAGTTGGTTCACGAGCTTTCGCCGACGACATATCGGTCGATCAACGCCGCGCCGATGTTCTGGGCCAGGCTGTAGGCGATGATCGACAGCAGGGCGAGTTCCTGGGCGGCCAAAACGGTCGAAACCAGCACCATGGCGGCCCCGTTGTTCTTCAGCGCCAGCCCGAAGAGAAACGAAACGCGCTCGGGCCGACCGACGCGCAGCCCGCGAGCCAGAAGCTCGCCGCCGAGGAAGACGGCGGCGGCCAGTCCCACCGCGCCAATTGCCGCGGCGCCGAACACCGACGCCGAGTGAAACGCCAGTGCGTTGGGCAGGGTGAGCACGGCGTTGAGATAGTAGAGCAGCAGCAGGCTGGCCAGGTTGATCAGCTTGAGCCACGATTTCATGCGGTCGACGCGTGCTGAGCCCAGGCATCGTCGGGTCGTCAGGCCAACGAGGGCTGGGACCATCACCCACAGCGCTAGGAACCAGGCGGCCATGTCGGGTTCGATGCGGCCGATCCGTCCGACGGTGTCGCCGGCCATGAGCAGCCCGACCAGGCCGAGCGCCGCGGCGCTGCAAAGTGGGCTGGCGAGCGTGGAGAGCAGTACCAGCCCGAGGCTCAGCGCCAGATTGGCCTCGGCGTTTTGGGCCCAGGCGGCCGAGGCGCCGGCGGTCGGCATGGCGGCGACGACGGCGAACCCCAGAAGCAGCACGAAGTAGTCGCGCGGCGCGCCGGCCAAGGCCAGAACGGGCATCGCCGCCATGACCAGGGCCATGGGGAGAATCAGTCCGACGGCCCAACCCGCCACCAGCAACCGCCAGTTGTGCCGCGTGTGACCGAATTGGCGAGGATCGGTCCCGAGTCCGGCGTTGAACAGAATCACCGCCAGCAGCAACCTGAGCGGCCACCGTCCACCGAGCGCGGTGATGGCGTGGCCGATCGAGCCTTCTTCCAATGGCGGCGTCAGCGCCCCCAGCGCATAGACCACAAGCAGGCACCAGATGAAGTGCCGATGTAACCACTCATAGATGCGTCGCGCCAAGGATGTCATGTGCCGGCCGCTTGGGGTGGCGGGGAAATGTCATCGCTACTTTGTTTGTAGCGGAATCACGCCGTCGAAGTCGGGCGGAGGAACGCGGTTGTGTCTGGCGATCGTCGCGGTGAGAAAATCGGTCACCACGTCGTCGGACGGCACGCGATGCAGCAACCGAAGCGCCTCGGTCCACCGTCGCGCCAAAAAAGCGTCGAGCGCCGCCTCATACGCCCGAAGATGTTCGTCGGTAAGTTGCGGGTAGTCGGCCTGGGGCGGCAGCAATTCGCTGATTTCCAGAGGGTTTTCCAACCCGTACGGTCGCACGACCGCCACGCGCCGCACGCGGGCGACGTCGGCCGGCACTTCGCGCCGAACGGCGGCGGCCGTCGTTTCGTCCAGCAGGATCGACGCGCGAACGACCTTCGTCATTCCCTCGAGCCGCGACGCCAGGTTGACGACCGGCCCGAAGACGGTCACTTTGACCTGGTCGACCGTGCCGATCTTGCCGGCCACGGCGATTCCCGTCGCCACGCCGATGCCGACCTGAAAACCGGCGAGCGGACTGTTGGGGTCTTGCGAGGCCGATTCAAACCGACGCCGAATCGCCAGCGCCNNCGCGGCACACTCGCAAGACGTCGTCGTCGCGGGCCAACGGCCAGCCCCAGAAGCCCATGGCCGCATCGCCCTGAAAATCGCCCACCACGCCACCCTGGTCGAGAATCTGACGGGTCATCACGCCCAGCGCCTGGCTGACCCGTTCGAGCAGAGCCATGAGCCTTTCGGCATGTTGTTCGCTTTGAAGCGAGAATCCACGCAGATCGCAGAACAGGACCGACACGTTGGTCTCGCGAGGCGCCAAGACCCGGTCGGGATCGCCGCCGGCCAGCGTATCGACCACCACCGGCGAGAAGAACTGGCCCAGACTGGCGTGCTGCCGTTCGAGCCGCCGCATCTGCCGCAGTGAACTGAGCATGGCGGCCACGAGTTCGGCGAACTTCATGTCTTCGAGGAGGTCGTTCGGGTCCGACGCGCCGCTACCCGAAGGCAACTCGACGTTGAAACGACCGGCCACGNNGGCACGCAGAAGGCCCAGTCGAGGTTGCCGCAGGCCGTGAACGACTCGGGTGCTTCGTGCTCGCCGGCCGACGGCGAGCCGGTCCACACGTGCAGGATGCTCTGGTGTTGTCGGACCGCCTCGAGAATCAGCCGCTGCGACGGCCGGAAATCGCCCGCGACCAGAAGACGCTGATCCCAATGCAGCACCTCGACCGGCGGACGCTGCTCGGCCGCGTCGCCGGGCGGTTCTTGGATCGCGACGATCGCGGCCGTTTGCGCGCGGGGAATGCCGGCCAGCACCATGCTGACGAGTCGAACGCACAGTTCGGTTTCGCCCGCCGCGCCCGAAATCAACTGGGGAAGCCGGCTGAGCACCTCGATGCGATGGTCCGGATTGCGGAAGGCGATTTGTTTCAGATACTTCGCGCTATAGGCCTGCTGGCGAAGCGGCTGCGGAGCGTCGTCGGTCACGGCCACGCGCTGATCGACCAGGGTGAAGGTCGTCGAGCCGATGACGAAATGCTCGCCCGGCGTCACGAGAAACCGTTTCGACTCCTTGCCCTGAAAGAAGATGGGATTATGCGCCTCGGGCAGCGCCGTCACTTCCAGTCGGCCGCCGCGCAGCGACAGCCCGGCATGGTGTCGCGAGATGTGGGCGTCCCACGGCGCGGCCCAAACGCCCGCCGCGCGGCCCAGCGTGAGGGTTTCGACTTCGGGCAAGGTGCGCCGCCACCGCTGCTGCGGCTCTTGGCCTTGTGCGATCAGGTCGGGCATGAACGGTCCTCACTTGCGTTCCAGGGGCTCGGTGGGCGATGCCAGCGCCGAAGAGTCGGTCGGCGTCGTTTCCTCGCGAGGCGATTTGGCTGCTCCAACGGACCGGTCGCCCGTCTCGTCGCGAAACATCCGAATAGCCAACGCCCACAGCCCGACCATCACGATCACAATGAGCGCGAGCGCCGTCGCCCCGTAGCTCGCCAGGCTCCGCTTCAATTCGGCGAGGGTCGAACCGATCGACTGGCGATAGCGTTCCTGGACGATTACGACGAAGAGGCACTCGTCGGGCGGCGCATCTTCGCCGCCCACCGTGACCGGCGCGATTTGCGCCAGCCAGTTTCTACCCGTTTCGGGGAACAACGGATCCTCGTAATCGCGCAACCAGCCCGACCGGCCGGAATCGCTCGTCGCGTCCTTGCCGACGCGTTTGACGATGAATGATCGCAGTTCCGACTCGGGGATTTCCTTCCGCTCGTTGAGCAGCTTCTCCAATTGCGGATGCTGCACGACCAATCCGCGATAGGGCCCCTCGCGCCAGTCGATCAGCGCGGCGAACTGGTGGGGGTTTTCACCCTCGAACTTGACGAACTGTCCGACGTCGACCATGATCGAGACCGTTCCGAGGAAAGCGTGATCGGGCGTCTCGTCGAAAATTGGCGCCGCGATGGCAACTCGCCAGTTGCTGGTCGCCTGGCTGCGGTAGACGGCCGAGATGTGCGGCGCGGCGAGGCGTCCTTCGTCGCCCTTGGGACGCCACTCGGGAGACATGTCTTCGGCGTAGCCCGTGAAATAGGTTCGCCAGGCGAAATTGCCTCCAATGGTCGAATCCTCGGGCACGCGCGCGACTTGGTTGCCCATCGCATCGGTCAGGAACCAGCCGGCCGTCTCGGGGACGTCATAGACCCCGACCTGTTCCGCAAACACTTCCTGCAAGCGCGCGCGCCGCTTGTCGCCGGCGCGAAAGGCGTCGCGTAGAGGATCGTCGGCCGGAAGCGACGGATCGGCCAGTTGTTCGAGGAGCGGACGCAGTTCGGAACCGGGACCGGTCATCTCGACCATGGCCTCGCGCAGGGCGCTCGACTCGGCCGCCTTCGACACGGCTTGCACTCGCCGACTGAGCTCGATTCCGGTCAGTTTCGCCAGGTTGTCGGCCAGAAACTTGTTGGTTTGCCTGGCGCGCTCGGTCAACACGCTTTCCGTCTTTCGCATCGACGTCCCGAAACCCTGGATCGCGAACCATCCCACCAACAATAGCAAGAGTGCAGGACCAATCGCGCCGAGCAACATGACTGGCCGTCGCGACCGACGCTTGTCGCGCGCGTCGAGCGCGCCGAGCACGGCCTGGACGTTGGGATATCGGTCTTCGGGACGTGGCGCGAGGCACCGATCGACGACGTCGGCCAGATCGCGATCGACGCCTCGCACGCGGCGATGACCGCTCGCCGGCGGCGACCGGCGAATCGTGTGCCGATAGAGGCTCAGCCGCTTCGTCAGATCGTCGGTTGTTTCGAGTTCGGCAACCGCCTCCTCCGACCAATGGGGCGGCTTGCCCGTCAACATGCAATACGCCACCGCTCCCAGCGCGTAGACGTCCCATTGGGCGTTGGGCGTGCCGGTGAGGTTGGCCTGCTCGGGGGCCATATAGAAGAGCGTGCCCAAGGCGGGGGTCTGGTCGTCGGACAGCCTCGACTGGCCAAAATCGGCCAACCTCGGCTTGCCGTCCTGGTCCAGGAGAATGTTGGCGGGCTTCAAATCGCAGTGCAAAACGCCCTTGTCGTGAGCGTGACTCAGTCCGATGGCGACGTGGCGAAGCAGGTCGACCGCTTCGGCAACCGGCAACGGCCCGTCGCGCAATCGCTCGGCCAGCGAGCCGCGCTCGAGATACTCCATGATGTAGTAGGGGGGCTCGGCATTCCAGCCGACGTTGAGCAACTGGACGACGTACCGGTCGGCGAAGAGAAACGCGAGTTTTTCGACCTCGCGCGAAAGGAGCGACCAGTCGAGGCCGCCTCGATGGGCGTAGAACTTGATGGCCACGCGCCGGCCCGTATTACGTTCGCACGCGACCCAGACCTCGCCGTAGGCGCCCATGCCGAGGTACTTTTCGGCGTCGTAGCCCGGCACCTCGAGCGGGGGCCGTTCTCGCTGCAAGCTGATTTCGCGCGAGCGGCGTCGTTCCGGTCCACCCTGAGGTTCCGTCGCGTCGATGCTCATGAATGGCATTTCAAGGGTTTTGTGGCACTACCACGAAGCGTCCACACGAAACTCGATCCGACACCGAGCCAGAATCCCTACTTCTTCTTGACGTCGCGGACAATGGGCGACTCGGCAAGGGTGAAGAGAACCACCTCCTCGCCGGTCGACGTGCTGATGTCATGATGCAGGCTCACTACCTCGATGCCGGTGATTTCCAGAACCATCGCTTCAAGAACCGGACGGGCCGTTTCGATCAGATGGGCCCGCACCTGCTTGAGCAAGTCGCGCCCCTTCTCCACCGGAAGCGCCACGACCAATTGCTGTTCGGCGACGGTCAAAACGCCTTTGAGGCGAACCACGAGAAGATCTTCCAACAGGTAGGTATGGATGCTCGCCGGCCCCCGGCCCATGTAGTCCTGCTCGAAGCGACTCACTCCTTCGCTGACGGCCGCCTCGAGTTCTCCGAGAGTTCTCGTTGTCATGGCGAAACCCTCCTCACCCCCCCTGATTAAAGGAATACCCATAAGCGAGTGATTTCATTTTATTGATGGAACGGGAAATCTCAATACGATCAATCTCGCATCGAAATGATAGTGAATACAAGTCCTCGCGGACAAGGCACTTCAGGTCAGCCGATCTCGAAGCGAGGATAAGTAACCATAGACCCAAATTTTACCCAAAAGGGAAAAAACGGCAAGTCATGGCGGAATGGCCATTGCATTTCCCGCGGCGAGGCCTACACTTGTTACAGAGAAGGAGTCGCGGCACGACTGGTCGCGTCTGCTTTAATGACTTTGTCGGATGACTAGATGAAGAGCAACCCGGCGGTGCCGGGTGGCTCGTTAGTGAGTAAGCCGACGTGGTCGAACACCTTCGGGTGTTCCGCCACGTCGGCTTTTTTTGTTCTTGGCGACGCACGACGTTCGTCATAACGCAGGAGGCACGTCATGAGAAAGCTCGATCCAACGATGGCCGAGCAGGTCGCCGAGGCGATCAGCGTCTACCAAACACAGCGGACCGGTTTTCCGCCCAAGGCCGTGACCGTGGTCCTGAGCGATGACACGCTGGTCGTCACGCTGCACGAGGCGCTGTCGCCCGCCGAAAAGGCCCTGGCCCGCACCCCCGAGGGCGCCGTCCAGGTGCAGGAGTTCCATCGAGAATTGTTCAAGAGTTCGGTCAGCCTGTTGTGCGAGGAGATTCGACGCATCACCGGAGTCGCGGTGGGCGAAGCGGCCGCCGAAGTCGAGACAAGGACCGGGGCCGTGGTGCATGCTTTCACGACCGGCACGATGGTGCAAGTGTTTCAACTAGCCAGCAAGATCACCGCTGCCACCTGGAGCGGAAATGGAACCGTCAGTCAATCACAAAACACGGAGGATCTATCATGTTAGTTCTGTCAAGGAAGAATCGGGAATCGGTCGTGATCGGAGGGTCCGACGGTTTTCATCGCTTGCTGAAAGTCACCGTGCTCGGCATTCAAGGCACGAACGTGAGACTGGGCTTCGAGGTCGATCCCGATATACCGGTCCATCGTTCGGAGGTGTGGGAACGCATCCATGCCGCGTGCCAGCCGTCCCCGCATCGAGTAATCGAGTAGGACGATGTTACGTTTCGGAATTGTTGATCGCTGGCTTGGCTGGTAATCCGCCAACCGAGCCCTAAAACCCTTTTTTAGGAGAGTAGTGCCATGTTACAGCTAGCAATCGCATGCCTCGTCATCGCTTTGATCGCGGCCTTGCTCGGCTTCGGAGGAATTGCGGGATCGTTCGTGGGAGTGGCGAAAATCCTATTCGTCGTCTTCCTGGTCCTCGCGGTACTGACGTTCCTGGCCGGCGGCGGGTACCGACGAAGAAGTTACTGAAGGTAATCGAGAACCCATCACCGGCGCATCGTTTGAAGGATTCGCAATGGGTGCCGCGTCGACAGGAGTCTACGCACTCCAACAAGCGGCTCCTCCAAACCAATTCGCTCAGTCGATGTACCGGTCCACACGCAATCAAGGAGATTGACTATCTTGAACAAGACCACCGCTCGATCCAGGTCGAATGGTTCGTTTCCCATTCGCGTTTTGATGGCTGATCCGGATGAGGGTCTCCCGCCGGTATACCGAGATCCCCTCTTGCGGGAGGGCTTTGAATTGGCTACGGCGGCAAACGGGTTAGAGTGCGTTTCTCGGTTGCGAGAACGCGTCCCGGACGTACTCGTGCTCGAACCGCATCTGCCTTGGGGCGGCGGCGACGGAGTTCTCGCCACGATGGCCGAGGATGCCAACCTTGCCGCCGTTCCGGTGATGGTCCTGACGTCGTGCCGCGATCCCCGCGTCTTAAAGGGCGTGGAACGCTTCCCGATAAACGACTATCAACTCAAGCCGCTCGCGCCCGATCGATTGGTGAGGAAACTCCGCGCCTTGCTCAATCATCCGAGGGTGTGTTTCAACCTGGCCGAGCAAGCCGGCCATCTCGAATGTCTGATCACGAGACGCACGGGGGGCCGTGTCTCCAATCTCAGCGTCGAGACGGTCGAGGGGCGCGTCATCGTGCATGGTCGTGTTTACTCGCGCCACGTCAAGCAACTGGCGCTGGCCGCCATATTGGAGGCGTTCGAGGCGTCTCCGTCGCAATCCGAACGAGTCGAGTTGGACATCGAAATCGTGCCGGTTGACGATTGGCAGTCGCGGCAGTGTGTTTCAAATGGAACAAGAGTCCACCGTTTTTCAGAATGAATTCAATCTCGTAAAGGAGAGTTACCATGAATTTCCATCCCATTCACAAATGGTGCGCGGTGGTTGCATTGGCAACCTTCGTCGCGACCGTCAGTGTGAACGAGGCCCTATTCGCCCAGCTCGAGCCGGCGCAAGTCGAACAAGACATGCAAGTGCTGACGCGCGGGCCGGTTCACGAAGCGTTCGCCGAGACGGTGACCTACGATCCCGAGCCGGGCATCGTCACGCCGACAGCGCCCCCGGCGGCCATCGAAGAGATTCCGCCCGAACAGCGGCTCGAAGGGGACAACGTCGCATGGATTCCCGGCTATTGGGCCTGGGACGACGAGCGAAACGACTACCTTTGGATCAGCGGCATCTGGCGTGCCTTGCCACCGGGTCGCCAATGGGTGCCCGGCTATTGGAGCAATGCGGGGCAAGAGTATCAATGGACCTCGGGTTACTGGGCAGATGCCCAAGCCAGCGAGGTCGAGTACTTGCCCGAGCCGCCCGCGACCGTCGAAGCCGGCCCCAATATTGCCGCCCCTTCGGCCGATCACACGTGGCTGCCCGGCTGCTGGATCTGGCAGCAGAACCGCTACGCCTGGCGTCCCGGTTACTGGGCGACCGTGCAGCCCGATTGGGTGTGGATTCCCGCCCGTTACGTTTGGGCGCCTCGCGGCTACGTTTTCGTCGACGGCTACTGGGATTACTCGGTCGGCCGTCGCGGCATGTTGTTCGCACCGGTGTATTTCAATAGAAGCGTGTACGGGCGGCGCGGTTTCTCCTACACACCCAGGACGGTGATCGACTTGGGCGTGTTCGCCAACCATCTCTTCTTCCGCCCGCGATATCAACACTACTATTTCGGCGACTACTACGCCGCCAACTACCGGAGCGCGGGGTACTATCCGCGATATTCGGTCAACACGAGTCGCTTCGGCTACGACCCGTTTTACGCGCACGACCGGTGGCGGTACCGACAGGACCGCGGTTGGGAACAACGCCAACTGACCGAATTCCAGAACTTCCGCGATAACGAGGGTGCCCGACCGCCGCGCACCTGGGCGGCCTACCAAGCGACGAGCGGCCGCGCGGCGAGGGGAGGCGACAGAAGCCCCAGAATCGCCGCCTCACTTGAGGATTACAGCCGAAACACCGATGGTTCGCTCCGATTCCGAACGGTGGATCAGTCCGAGAGACAACGCTACAGTCAACGTGCCCAAGAGGTTCGGCGGCTCCGCGATGAGCGGCTGAAATTGGAAACGGCGGCGACGGACGTCCGCCCCGAAGGGCGAGCCCGGCAATCCGCGCCGGGTAGAGTGAGATTTCCCGGCTCTCCGATCAGGGCGAGGTCCGGCGAGGAGCTGGGCAAGGATGCGAGTCCGCCGAAGATCGTTGAGGCCCCAAAGCCCGACCCCAAGGTGCCCGCCACGCCGCGAGCGCGGCGATCACTGGAACAACCGGGACAACCACGGGAGCACACCGTGGGACGGAGGCCGCTCGACGAGCCGAAAGCGCGGCCCGAGGTGAAGCCACAACCCAAGGTGGAACAAGTGGGTCCCAAGATTCAGCAACAGCCCAAGGCGGAACGGGTCGCTCCCCAACCACGGCGAGAGCCCAAAGCCGAAAAGGCGGCCCCGAAGCCCCAGCAACAGCCTAAGGCCGAAAAAGCGGCTCCCAGGAGCCAGCAACAGCCCAAGGCTCAACGAGCCGCGCGGCAACCGCGGCAAGAAGCGACGAAGCAATCGAAGCAGGACAAATCCAAGGGCAAGGACTGACGTTGCGGCTGTCCGAGTGGGACTTCATCTCGAGGGGCCCCACTCCAGTAAGACGACGAATACGGTACTTGTGACCATCCTTTGAAGGGAGAACTGAGATGATAATGACTATCTTGCTCGTGTTGTTGATTCTGATGCTTCTGGGTGCGTTGCCCACTTGGTCTCACAGCAGAAGCTGGGGATACGCCCCGAGCGGCGGGCTGGGGTTGATTGTAATCATCCTGCTCATCGTGCTGCTGATGGGATACCGCTTCTGATCGTCGAATGCAGAGACGGATGGAGGAGGCTACGGGCGACCGTGCCGGTAGCCTCGCTCCGTGGGGATTGTGTTGACGCTAACCGAGGGAGACTTTGACATGAGAGTAGTCCTGTTTGTGGGCATTCTGATTTTGGTCGGAATCGCCGTCCTGGGTTTCTACCGTGGTTGGTTCAGTGTTACGACCGAGAACACGGACCAGAGGCCCAGCGCCACGATCACCGTGGATCAAAACAAGATGAGGGAGGACGGAGACAAGGCCAAGGAAGGCGTGCAATCGTTCGGGCAGCCGGCTCCGGAAACAACCGACGACCCCGTCGAAGAATTGGAGTAAGTGGAGTGTTGCGATTGAAGCTCACTCCGAAGCGTTCGTGTGTTGAATTTTACTCAAAACCGCGACGGATTTGTTGTCCGCGCAAGACAAAAGGAGTCCCAACGATGAAAAATCTTAGCTGGATGTTCATTTTGGCCGTGTTGCTCGCGGCAGTAGGGTGCGAGCAAAGGCCCGCCGATCGCATGCCTGGAACCGTCACGCCGGAAGACGTGAGCCGCGATGCGAGCCAGGCCGCCGAAACGGCCGTCGAGTATTCCAAGCAGGCCAAAGAAGACTTTCAGAAGAGTCTCGAAGTCCGAATTGAGCAGATGGACGCCAAAATCGCCACGCTCCGCGAAAAGGGTAGCGAACTGAAGGACGAGGCCAAGGTCAACTGGGATCGCAAGATGGCCGATCTGGAGGCGAAACGGGACGCGGCCCGCGCGAAATTGGCCGAGGTCGGCGACTCGAGCGGCGAGGCTTGGAAGGACGTCCGGGACGGCGCCCAGTCGGCTTGGGACGAATTGGAGAAGGCCTTCCGCGATGCATCGCAAGAGTTCTGATGGACAACGAAAGACTGCCGAGGCTTAAACAGGGCACTGGCAGCAAGTGAACAGAGAGTGCCCTGATATTCATTCCAGCGAAGAAGTCTTCGCGCGATGGAGGAGTCTCGTGATGAAAGCTACTGTGGATTTGCCAAAGGCATTTGCCATGCATGATGATCGTGAGCTTCCGCTTATTCAAGATCTCATGGCGCGGCTGAATCCGAAGCTATTGGTTATTCAAGTAGCGACGGGGGTGCATGTCGACGGTGGATTCACGGTCAATTGGGGCCTTGTTTTCATGGACGGCCATCTGCCCACGGACGCGGATGTGGCGACCGCGTTGGACGAGGCGGGGCTGGATGCCCAACACAATGCGGAGATCCAGGCGACGACGATCTCGATCAACAACGAACGTGGCGCGACCGAAACATCGCCCAGGTGATGGTACGAGTCCGGGGAAGCGACCCCCGAGGAAAAAATACCGAGTGCTTTGACAACATTAAGAATTTGGGTTGGCAGATCACGAAAGGCCTTTGTTTACAGGGATAATGTGACCCGCCAACCCAAACAAATAAAATCTGACAAAGCACTAGCGTGTTCGAGCTGACGCCCGCCGCCGGAGTGGTTCCGGCCGGTGAAAAGGCCTGGCTGGTTTTTAAGAGAGGGTATTACGATGAAACGATTTTCAATACTGATTCTGATAGCCGCACTGGGAGTGTTCACCGTCGGCTGCAAACCCGAGATGGGCACGACCGAGAGTAAGACCGAGACGACAGTCACCGAGACCAAGGATGGCACGGTCACGGGCGAGACGACGCAAACGGTGACCGATACGACGAAGACGGCCCGGCCGGATGCGACGGGCGAGGATGGCACGACGACCGAAAGGACGACCGAGACCACCACCGAAAGAACCAGATAGTTCTTGCCGCGGTTCGCGATGAATCGCAAGAGGTGTGATCCATCACGAAAGACTGCCGAGGCTTAAACAGGGCACTGGCAGCAAGGGAACAGAGAGTACCCTGATTTTCTTCGGCCAAGAGTCCTTCGGACAGGCGATGCCGCCACCCAAGGCGACAGTCGCCGCGCTAATGTCCTGTTGAAGTAGTGTATTCACTAACCAATGAAGCGAAAACCGTATGTTCAGTCAGTACTTTATCAGTATTTCCTTTGGGGGACCGTGGCTCGGCTCATCACCAGATTGCCGACCTTACGACCACGCTGACCTAACCATCTGACTGCGCGGTGTTTCTGAACGTGTGTGTATGTGCCAATCGAACCAAACTCTCGTCGATTTGGGATATCGAACGGCACGAGAAGCGGGGGACCAACCGAATCACTGGTTGACGGTAGCCGGTCGATGACGGAAGCACGGTGCTTTCGTGACTGGTCCTCGAATCCTTGAACGAAAGAGGAATATGAAGATGAGACTCATGACCCACCAAATGTTTCTGCTGGGAGCACTCGCCGCCGCGATGCTCGTCCTGAGCCCGGCCGCGTTCGCGACCACGGTCGCGGATGAAGCGATGCAAGAAGGCAAGCTGGTCAGCATCATCGCGGACAAGCTGGTGATGACGGATGCCCAGGGCGACAATCAAGTCACGCTCACCGTGGCCGGTGACCTAAAGGTCACGCGCGACGGCACGATGTGCCCGGCTTCCGAACTGAAGCCGGGAATGACGATTTTCGTAGCCACCGCGAGCAATGACAAAAACGTGGCCACCCGGATTGAATGCGGCAACAAGAATCGCAGTAGGGCGGGCAACTGCCATGAAGGCAAAGTCGTCCGGGTCGTCGGCGATAACTTGGTGATGACGAGCAAAGATGGGAAGGAGTATTCCCACAAGTTGTGCGCCAACGCCAAGGTGACCCTGAACGGCAAGACCTGCAAGGCGGCCGAACTGAAGCCGGGAACACGCGTTCGCGTCACAACTCCGGAAGCGGACAACAATGTGGCCAGCCGGCTCGAAGGGATCGACACGGAACGGAACTTCGTGAACACCTCTCACGATGGCAAGGTTGTCAGCGTTACCGGCGATAAGCTGGTGATGACGAGCACGGACGGCACGGAGCATTCCCATGCGTTGAATGCCGACGCCAAGGTGACCTTGGACGGCAAGACTTGCAAGTTGGCCGATCTGAAAGCGGGAACGCAAATTCGCGTGACCACGCCGCAATCCGATAGAAACGTGGCGAGCCGCGTTGAAGGAATCGAAGAGAACCCGAACTTCGCCAACGATTCTCACGACGGCAAGGTTGTCAGCATCATGGGCGATAAGCTGGTGATGACAAGCACGGAAGGCGAGAGGCAGGCGCATGCGTTGAGTTCCGACATCAAGATGACCTTGGACGGGAAGATCTGCAAGGCGACTGACCTGAAGCCGGGAACGCGAATTCGCGTGACGCTAAGAAGTAACGAACCGCAAGCACCGATTCAGGTCGAGGCGTTCGACAGGACTTCGGAGCTCACGGGCTCGTATAGCGAACGGAAGTAACCCCCTTTGAATGCGCGGCGACAGCGCCGGGTGCCGGCCGCCATGGCCGGCGCCCGGCCTCCCGCTTCCTAATCCATTGAGGAATATCAATGTCCACGAAAAGTAATCAGCTTGGCCGGCAGGCCAGAGATGGGGCCGAGGCTGTTCAATCCATGGGCGAGACCGTGAAGGACGGTGCCCAGGAAACACTCGAGCAAGCGGCCGATAAAGCCGCCGAATACTATGAACAAGGACGAGACACAGTCCACGGCGCCGCGTGCGCCTGCGAGCAATTCCTCCGGGAACGGCCGCTGATGTCCATCTTGATCGCGGCCGGCGTGGGCTGGCTGTTCGGTCGATTCTGGAAGCACCGTTGACGGGAGACAAGAGCATGACACCCCCGAACCAGTTTGCCAAATCGGCATGGATGTTGGCGTCGATCGTCGTGGTCGTCGTGGCTCTCTACCTGGCCAAGGGCGTGCTGGTTCCGTTGACGCTCGCCGTGCTGCTGAGCTTCCTGCTCAGCCCCATGTGCGATTGGCTCGAGCGGCGTGGGCTGTCTCGCATTCCGGCCGTGTTGCTTACGGCGTTGGTGGGCTTCGCCGTTCTGGGCGCGGTGGGATGGACGGCCGTGGTTCAAATGGCCGACCTGGCCCCCAAAATGCCCGAATACCAAGACAACTTTCAAGCGAAGCTCCATTCGGTGAACGAGTACTTCGTCGCCGCGCTGAACAAGGTAACACAAACGACCGAGGACATCAGCCAGAATCTCCCGCAAGCGGAACGGACCGAGGCGCCACTCGGAACGGGAGAACGGCCCTACTCGGTTCGCGTGCTCTCTTCGCCCATGAGCCCACTGCAAGTCCTCGGGGGAACCTTCAGCGCGCTGCTCCAAGGCTTCGGCTTGGCCGGCATCGTTATCGTTCTGGTGATTTTCTTCCTGGTCCGCCGCGAGGATCTGCGAGATCGGTTCATCCGGCTGGTCGGAAGAGGTCAACTGACCTTGACCACCCAGATGCTCGAAGACGCGGCCACGCGGGTCAGCCGATATCTTTCGATGCTGTTCGTCTTCAATGTTGCTTTTGGCATTGCGGTCGGCATCGGGCTTCACCTCATCGGTCTGCCAAACGCGATCTTGTGGGGAATTCTCGCGACGACTCTGAGATTCGTTCCCTACATCGGCCCGTGGATTGCCGCGGCGATGCCGATCGGCCTGTCTTTGGTCGTCTCGACCGGTTGGACCGTGCCCATCTTCACGATATCGTTGTTCGTGGTCTTGGAACTCTTCAGCAATAATGTCATGGAGCCGTGGCTCTACGGCAAGAGGACCGGCGTGTCGGCCGTGGCCGTCCTGGTGGCCGCCGTCTTCTGGACATGGTTATGGGGTGTCGTTGNNCCCCGCTGACCGTGTGCCTCTTGGTGATCGGCAAGCACGTTCCCCAACTGTCGTTTCTGAACATTCTCTTGGGAAACGAGCCCGTGTTCGAGCCCAAGACACGAGTCTATCAGCGTCTTCTGGCGGGAGATCAGGAAGAGGCGACCGAATTGATCGAGAGTGCTCTTGAGGACAAGCCCCTGGTCGAGGTCTACGACACGCTGATCATCCCAGCGCTGGCTTTGGCCGAGATCGACTGGCATCGCGGTGAAGTCGACGACCGCAGGCACACCTTCCTCTTGCAGAGCCTGAGGGAGATGATTGACGAAAGGGATGAGGGCCACCGGGAAGTGCCTGCAGAAGAAGCCGCCGAGGACGGCGACTTGCCGAGGCCGTACATCCTCTGCCTGCCCGCTCGCGACGAGGCGGATGAGATCGCTGGGATGATGCTCGCGCAATTGCTGGCGATGGACCAATGTCTCGTGCAGTCCGTCGCGTTCACGACCGCGGTCGCCGAGATCGTCGATTATGTTCAACGGCGCAAGCCCGCCGCGGTGTGTATTTCGGCCACGCCTCCCGCCGCCGTCATGCATGCTCGACACCTGTGCAAGCAGGTTCGTGCTCGATTTCCGGACGTTCCCGTCGTCGTGGGATTGTGGGATGCGGGGGGCGACTTGGACAAAGCGAGAAGCCGCATTGGCGGTGAGGTCGCGACGCGGGTCGTTGCGACGTTGGCGGAGGCGCAAGAGCAGGTTCGACTGCTGGTCCAGCCTGTTACGCCGCCTTCCGCAACAGAAACAAATGAGTTCGTCACGGGACAATTACCTCTAGCAAAAGGAGTCACCATCATGGGTGGCAAAACAGACATCGTAAAGGGCCGAATCAAGGAAGCCGCCGGCGCGCTGACCGGCAACGACAAGCTTCGCGAGGAGGGAAAGACCGATCAGGCGGTCGGCAAGACAAAGCAAGCCGCCAAGAAGGTCGCCGACAAAGTCAAGAAAGCGATCGACAAAGTAATCGAGTGATCGCTTGATCGTCCCGCGTGATTACCTCATTGAAGGGTACCGAGATTCGGAGCAAACCATGTTGAAGGGAACCATTAACAAAGCCAAGGTCGTCGGAATCGCCGCCATTGTCTTGATCGTGGTGATAGTGGTTTTGCAAAACACGCAAAGCGTCGAAACAAAGCTGCTGTTCCTTACGGTGACGATGCCCAATGCGGCCCTCTTGTTCGGAACATTGATCGTCGGTTTTGCGATTGGCGTGCTGACCGCGGGACACATCGTGTCGACCGCGAAACGAGCGCCGCTGGAGTGAGCATTCACCGAAACGTGATTGCACGATTTACGAAGGAGCGGCGGCCATGCCGCGGCAAGTGATCGGCGGGATGAGAATGATGCCCGAAGGAGCGACGTCCGATCGAGATTATTACCAGACGCGGTTGGCGGCACGGACTTGCCGAATTCGAACCAACCGTTCCCAGAACGACCCAAGGAGGTGACAAGTGAATACCGTTCGACCCCTATTCGTATCGACGTACCCGCCGGAAGCCTGTGGGCTGGCTACGTTCACCCGTGACTCGGCCGATGCCGTCGACAACGTCTCGCCGGAGCCGTACTCGTCGATCGCGGCCATCCAGAAAACACGCGACCTTCAATACGATGATTCGCGAGTGGTCCACGTCATCGACAACAGCCGCCCCGGCGTCTACCGCCTGGCCGCCGACGTGGTCAATGAGGGTCCCTGTGACGTGGTCAGCTTGCAGCACGAGTTTGGTCTCTATCGTGGTGAGTGGGGATATGAGGTGCTTGAGTTCGCCCAAAGATGCCGCAAGCCCATCGTCACGACGTTCCACACGCTCTTGACCGAGCCCACGCCGTTGCCGCACTACATCGTCCATAGCCTGGCGGTCCGCAGCGAAGGCATCATCGTGATGACAACCGTTGCGGCGAAGTTGCTGGAGCGGGTTTATCACGTGTCGGGGTCGAAGGTCCAGGTGATTCCTCATGGAGTGCCCGAGGTTCCCTATCGGCGTGACGACTCGCACAAGACACGGCTGGGATTCGCCGGCCGAAAGGTCATTTGCACTTTCGGACTGATCAGTCGCGGCAAGGGACTGGAATTCATGATTCAAGCCATGCCACGGATTGTTGCGGCCTTTCCCGATGTGATCTACCTGATCGTGGGCGCCACGCACCCGCAGGTGAAGCGTCAGGAAGGCGAGGTCTACCGAGAAAGCCTGGTCAAGATGGCCCACGATCTGGGCGTCGGGGAGAATGTGCGTTTTGTGAACCGATATCTCAGTCTTGCCGACCTCTTGGAGCACTTGCAGGCCTGCGACGTGTATGTCACTCCTTATCCAGGAAAGGACCAGATTGCCAGCGGCGCCTTGGCGTATGCCCTGGCGGCGGGCGGCGCCGTGGTCAGCACGCCCTATCTCTACGCCCAAGAAGTCCTGGCCGATGGGCGGGGACTGTTCGTGCCGTTTGGCGAGAGTCATGCCATGGC
>DOEZ01000753.1 GCA_003532715.1 Planctomycetaceae bacterium | reverse complement strand
TCATCAGAATGTTCTTCGGAGCCACCTCGCCGCGCATGTCCTCCGCGACGCGCTGACGTCGCCACCGGTTGCGGATGGCTATGGCCACCGCCCGCTTCGCGTCGTCCTGGCCGATAATATGCCGCTCGAGTTCGTTGACGATCTCGCGGGGGGTCAATTCGCGCACTTCAAGGTCTCCACGACGATGTTCGCGTTCGTATAAATGTCGATGCCGCCGGCGATTTCTAGCGCCGCGCGGACAATGGCCGGCGCGTCGAGCGAAGAATGGGCCACCAGCGCGCGGGCGGCCGCCACGGCGTAATCGCCCCCCGAGCCGATTCCCAGCACGCCGTCGGTCGGCTGGATCACATCGCCGTTGCCCGTCAACAACAGCGTGTTCGCGCTATCGACCACGGTCATCAACGCCTCGAGCCGCCGCAAGGCGCGGTCGGTTCGCCAGTCCTTGGCCAGCTCGATCGCGGCCCGGGGAACGTTCTCGGGATAGTCCTTGAGTTTGGCCTCGAACCGTTCGAGCAAGGCAAAGGCGTCGGCCGTCGCGCCGGCGAAGCCGACCAGAACCGTATCATCCATCAACCGTCGGAGCTTGACCGCGTCGGCCTTCATGATCGAACTGCCCAGTGTTACCTGGCCGTCGCCGCCGATGGCCACCGTGCCGCGATGGCGAACCGTCAGAATGGTGGTCGAACGTGATTTCATGGGAGCACCGGGGGCTTTCGTTTCCAGTCCGAGGGAACCAAGCGTCTGCCTCGTGGACCATCTAATATGGCGTACAAGGCCGAAATACACCACTGCCCCCCCCATGCGATCTATGCGTCTGGGTTGTGACGGAAACGGATCGACAAGGCGTATAATTAACAAGCGGCTCGGTTTCTGGACCTCGGGCACCGGTGCCCGGCCGACCTCAACGCATGGGATTGGAGGTTCTTCTTGAACGACCGGACCATTGACGAAGCCACGTTCGATCTGCCCGAACTCTGTTGCAGCGAGGAGATGGGCCTCGTCGAGAAAGCAATTTCTCGGCTTTCGGGCATTGAATCGGCCCGGCCGGACTATGTGGATCGAACATTGCGGGTGGCGTTCGATCCGGCGAGGGTTCGCCCGTCGGGTATTATCGGCGCAATCGAGGACGCCGGATTCGCCGTTTTACCCCATGGAGACGTTCGCGTCGATCGTCCCAGGCCGAGTTGGCGTTGGCGCGCGACAACCGTTGCCGGGGGCGTTTTGTTGGCAATGGCCGTCGCGTGGCGAATTCTCCTCGGAGAAGCATCCAATCTTGTCGCGATTATGCTGATCGTCTCGACCCTGGTTTCGGGCGTGCCCGTCTTGCGAGCCGCACTCCGGGCGATTCGTCTTCGGGCACTGGACATGAACGTTCTGATGAGCATCGCGGCGGTCGGAGCGGTGGCGATCGGCGAACGGTTCGAGGCGGCGACGGCCATGTTCCTTTTCGCCGTTTCGCTTTGGCTTGAATCGCACGGAATGGACCGCGCACGTCGGGCCGTGCGTTCGCTGGCCTCGCTTTCGGCGACCGTGGCGCACCGAATGGAAGGCCAAGGGATCCGAGACGTGGAACCTGCGGAACTGGCCGTGGGCGACCTCGTGCTAGTGCGACCCGGCGAACGCTTGCCGATCGACGGCGTGGTGCTTCAGGGGTGTTCGGCGGTCAACCAGGCCCCGATTACGGGTGAGAGCGTCCCGGTTGAGAAGTCGCCGGGCGAGTCGGTCTTCGCGGGCTCGCTCAACGGCGAGGGGTCCTTGCAGGTCGAAGCACGAAAAACGGCCGAATCGAGCACCCTGGCGCATATTGCCCGACTGGTGGCGGAGGCCGAGTCGCGACGAGCCCCGACGGAACGGTTCATCGACCGTTTCGCCCGTCGCTACACGCCAGTGGTGATTGGGCTGGCGTTGTTGCTGGCGTTCGGTCCACCCCTTTTGGGCCGACTCGGCGTGGTTTGGGCGGCGGAAACGGATGCGACCGAGTGGTTTCGCCGGGCGCTCGTGCTTCTGGTAATCGCCTGCCCCTGCGCTCTGGTGATTTCGACGCCCGTGACCATCGTTTGCGGACTGTTTCAGGCTGCTCGCCGCGGGATCTTAATCAAAGGCGGAGAGCACTTGGAGAATGCCGGCCGCATCGACGCGATGGCTTTCGACAAGACGGGA
Organism: Planctomycetaceae bacterium; assembly: GCA_003532715.1. Taxonomy (GTDB): domain Bacteria; phylum Planctomycetota; class Planctomycetia; order Pirellulales; family Thermoguttaceae; genus UBA11386. The sequence goes on along the minus strand of DOEZ01000753.1, from coordinate 1,191 downwards.
ACTTTGACGACGGGCGAGCCTCGCGTGGTGGAGGTCGTGCCGTGGATCGATTCCCATGCCGAGACAGTGTCCAGCGCCGAGACGCTGCTTCAGGCCGCCGCCTCGCTGGAGCTTCACAGCGAGCACCCTTTGGCCCGGGCCATTGTCGCGGAGGCGCGGCGGCGCGACCTGCCCCTCACCCCTCCCGAGGACTTTCGGGCACTGCGCGGATTTGGGGCCGAGGGCGTCGTCGGAGGCCAACGGCTGATGGTAGGCAATCCGCGACTATTCGTGGACGCGGACATCGAAGTTGACCCGGCAGTCCGCACGGCGGCGGGCAACGTGGCACGAGACATTAGCGACACGCTCGTCTTGGTTGCAAACGAGGAAACTCTGCTGGGGACGATTCGGCTGGCCGACCCGCTGCGCCCACGGGCTCGCGAGACGCTGGCCCAGTTGCGCCGCAAGGGAGTGCGCACCCTTGCCATGCTCACCGGCGACCGATGCGAGGTGGCCGAGGCGATCGCCCGAGAACTCAATCTCGACGAAATCCACGCCGAACTGCTGCCCGAGGACAAGGTCCGACACGTCGAGAATTTGGCGGCTTCGCACGACCGGCTGGCGATGGTGGGCGACGGGGTGAATGATGCACCGGCCCTGGCGGCCGCTCCGTTGGGTATCGCCCTGGGCCGCGACGGAAGCGACACGGCCCTGGAAACGGCTGGCGTGGTCGTCATGACCCCGAACCTGGACCGCTTGGTCGAGCTGATGACGCTCGGACAACGTTGTCGACGAATCCTCTGGCAGAACATTGTCTTTGCCTTGACTACGAAACTGGCCGTTCTGCTTCTTGCCGCCGCTGGACTCGCCACCATGTGGATGGCCGTCTTCGCCGATGTCGGCGCGGGGCTGTTGGTCACGTTCAACGGATTGAGGTTGGCCAGGGCGACGGACCGGCCGTCTGAGGATTCCGCAGAGGACGAATCGTAATGGGGCACCCCTTTTCGAGGGGTTCTTTGTTTCCGATATAGGCGACAACGTCGGCCACAAACTCCCGATTCGGACGGTTTCGGTCGTGCTTGCGTGGGAATTTGCCGAGGAACCCGGCAACTATCGCCTGGACCGCCGCCAGGAACCGATAACGTTCGATGGCGGGCGAATTGCCCCAACCACGTCGATTACAGGAGTGGACGGCTAATGTCGGCCAAGAAG
>DOEZ01000743.1 GCA_003532715.1 Planctomycetaceae bacterium | reverse complement strand
ATGCCGGTGACAATCGCCGCAGATCAGCAGATCACAAGACGAGGGCCGAAAACCATGTCGGAAGCCAGCGAAGGCGAACTCATCCTATACCGGACCCACGAGGGGACCGTCCGGATCGAGGTGCTCTACCAGTCCGAGTCGTTCTGGCTCAACCAGAAGCGAATCGCAGAGCTTTTCGGGGTGGAGCTTCCGACCATAAGTTATCATTTGGCCGAGATTTACGCTTCCGGCGAACTCAGTCGGGAGGCAACTGTTCGAAAAATTCGAAGAGTTCAAAAAGAGGGCAGCCGCGAGGTCAGTCGAGGAATCGAGTTCTACAACCTCGATGCCATCATTTCGGTGGGTTACCGAGTCAATAGTACCCAGGCCACCCAGTTTCGCATCTGGGCAACCCGGACTCTCCGCGAATTCGTCGTCAAAGGGTTCGTGCTTGACGACGAGCGGCTGAAGCTCAACAAACGCTTCGGCAAGGACTATTTCGAAGAACTCCTGGAGCGCATCCGCGAGATTCGGGCCAGCGAACGCCGCTTCTACCTCAAGATCACCGACATCTACGAGCAGTGCAGCATCGACTACGACAAGAAGGCCGAAATCACCAAGACCTTCTTCAGAACGGTTCAGAACAAACTTCATTGGGCCGTGACCGGCAGGACGGCGACCGAGATTGTTGCGGAGCGGTCCGACGCCGCGAAGCCCACGATGGGCCTGACGACGTGGAAGAACGCCCCCCAAGGCAAGATTCTCAAGAGCGACGTGTCGATAGCGAAGAACTACTTGATCGAGACGGAGATCAATGAACTCGAGCGGATCGTCACGATGTACCTCGATTACGCCGAGAACCAAGCCGCCCGGCAGGTCCCCATGCGGATGGCCGATTGGGTCTCGAAGCTCGATGCATTCTTGAGTTTCAATGAATACGACGTGCTGACCAACGCGGGCTCCGTCTCGGCCGAGGTTGCCCGGCAATTGGCCGAAGATCGGTACACCACCTTCCGCGTCCAACAGGACCAGCGGTTTGAAAGCGATTTTGAAAAAGAGGTTAAACGCATCGAGCGGCGAACGGAGTGAAGGAACCCGCGGGGTGGCCCCGGTTCTCCGAACCTGGGGGCAGAAGGCACGAGAGCCCCGAACACGGTTGCTGGACAGCTCATGCGACGGGGCAGCAGTTGTACGGCGTCTCTTGTCGCTTCGCGACACCGGTTCAAGAACCGGTGCCACCCGCCACCCGCCCCGGGGGCCTCTTGTCGCGGTTGGACGACCGGAGGGGGTACGCTGTTCAGCTCGGGACGTCGAGGTAGAATGGCGGGTGTCTTGAAGCTTGGGCGATATCCGTTTCCCCGCGACATGGCCCGGCCGCGTCCACTGTCCCTCACCCCTTCGACCCCCATCAAACGAGGTGCCCCGTGGTGTTGTCCTTCCGATCGTCCGTCACCGCCTATCTTACGCTGGTTGCTTCATACGCCTTCCTGATTGTGCCCTTGTCGGCGGTACTCGCCGAAACCGATGCGGCCGACTCGGCCGACGACGAAACAGCCGCGATCGAGACACTCTATCGCGTCGACCAATTCCCGCGACTGCTCCCGCCGGGCACGACCACCAAGATGTTCAGCAGCTACGACCGCGAGGGAGGCAACGACGACGGGTTTAGCGGCAAATCGTCAATGCTCCGCGTTCACAACGGCAACAGCGTTCTCGCCGAAATGACCGGAGCGGGCTGCATTCGACGAATCCACTTCTCGCATTCCGGCTACACTAAGCCGGGCCTGCTGCGTCGCAAGGGCGAACACATTCGCATCTATCTCGACGGTTTCGACACCCCCGCGCTCGACGTGCCGCTGGAAGACATCTTTCACGGCAAAGTCGACGGCTTCCCCAAACCGTTGGCCGGCGAGGGGCTGGGCGGGCACTACTGCTACGTCCCGATCCCCTATCGCAACGGCTGTCGCGTCGAAGTCGACGGCACGTTCGGACGGTTCTACCAGATCGTCTACCAGTCGTATCCCTCGGCTGAAGGCGTGGTCACCTACCAACATCCACCCACCCCGACACAACGTCAGGCCCTCGAAAAGGCCGTGAACGCGTGGAACGCCGAGGGCAACCTCGCGTCGCTTGGCGTCACGGATGCCGAGGAGACCGAAGAGACCGAAAAACCCGTCTCGCTCGAACCGGGCGAGACACTTGAAATGAAACTCCCGGCCGGTCCAAGAATGGTCCGTGCGATCTACCTCGACGTCCCGGCCGAGTCACAAGAAGCGGCCGGTGACGTGCGATTCCAGGTCCACTGGGACGACGCGGCGACGCCGGCGATCGACGTGCCGCTGGACTTCTTCTTCTGCCAAGCGCTGAAGCCCGACCCCTATCGTTCGATGTTCGTCGGCGTCAACCAGCGCGGTTGGTACAACTATCTGCCGATGCCTTACGGCGCGTCGGGCACCGTCAGGCTGAAGGCCGACAAACCGTTCCAGGGCCGTCTAACGGTCGTCACCGTTCGCCTGCCCGACTGGAACGGCGATCTCGGATATCTCCGCGCCGACTACCACGCCTCGCTGCCGACCGTCGTCGGCCAATACCATCCGTGGCTAAATCGCACGGGCCGGGGGCACTACGCCGGCACCTATCTGGTGACCGACGGAATCCATCCCAGCGGCCTCCCTTCGTGGCTCGAGGGCGACGAGTTCATCACCTGTGACGGCGAGTTGCGAATTCACGGCATCGGTACGGAAGACTGCTTCAACTGCGGCTGGTACGGCGTGCCCGGCCGATGCGACCGCCCGGGCATCTTCCCCGCGCACGGCTTCAATGTCTACGAGAGCCGCAAGGACAAATACAGCAAGGCCGCGGCCTACCGCTGGAACCTGGCCGACCCGATCCCGTACGAGAAAAACATCGAAGCCAAGATCGAACATGGCCCCGGCAACGATGTTCCGGTTAACTACCGAAGCACCGCCTTCTACTACGACGCGGCCCCCTGACAAAGACGCCGCGCGGCGCGCTGCTGCCCAACGAAAGCAAGAAACCCAGCACCGTAGACGCGGCATCCTGCCGCATTCCACTGGGTGTGGGTGCCCCAGGTTCTCCGAACTGGGTGCCGAAGGCACAAGAGACCCGAATCCGGTTGTCATGCGATACTCGACGTGGCGCGGCGGCCTCAGGAAGGCCTCTTGTCGCTCCGCGACACCGGTTCGAGAACCGGCGCCACCGGCCGTAAATGCGATTTTTTGCCCTTACATGCCCCCCGCCAAGCATGGTATAATAATGGGCTTTCAACCCCTGAAGCCGGCTCCCCCGTGTTCCCATGCGTCGAAACGACATCCGAAACATCGCCATCATTGCCCACGTCGACCACGGAAAGACCACCCTGGTCGACTGCCTGCTGCGCCAAAGCGGCGAGTTCCGCGCCGGCGAGCTGGTCGGCGATTGCATCCTCGACTCGAACGACCTCGAACGCGAACGGGGTATCACCATCCTGTCGAAGAACATCGCGATGCATTATCGGGGCGTCAAAATCAACCTGATCGACACGCCCGGCCACGCCGATTTCGGCGGCGAGGTCGAACGCGTTCTGCGGATGGCTGACGGAGCGTTGGTCCTGGTCGACGCCGCCGAGGGGCCCATGCCCCAAACTCGCTTCGTCCTGTCGAAGGCGCTGGAATGCAAGTTGCAGCCGGTCGTCGTCGTGAACAAAATCGACCGGCCCGACGCGCGAGCCCGCGAAGTCCTCGACGAAACGTTCGAGCTGCTTCTCGACCTGGGCGCCGAGGAGGTGCTCGGCGACTTCCCGCATATCTTCTCGACCAGCAAGGAAGGCTATGCGGTCGCCGCGCCGGAAGACCGGGGCGACTCGATGAAGCCGCTGTTGGACCTGATGCTCGACGCCATCCCGGGACCCGAGGTCGAGCCCGACGCCCCCCTGCAAATGCTCGTGAACACGCTCGATTGGTCCGACTACGTCGGCCGCATCGCGATTGGCCGCATTCGGTCGGGCACGATCCGCCCGGGCCAACAGATCGCGTTGATGCAGTCCGGCGGCCGATCCACCAACGCCAAGGTCGCCGAGGTCCATCTGTTCGACAAACTCGGCCGCCGGCAAGTCGACGTGGCCACCGCCGGCGACGTGGCCGCTTTGGTCGGGTTGCAGGACGTGACGATCGGCGACACGGTGAGCGATCCCGAGGTCCGCCGTGCCCTGCCTCGCGTCGAAGTCGACGAGCCGACCATCCAAATGGTCTTCAGCATCAACACGTCGCCCCTGGCTGGGCAAGTTGGCAAATACGTCACCACGCGGCACCTCCGCGACCGGCTCCAGCGCGAGCTGGAACGCAACGTCGCCCTGCGCGTCGAGCCGCTCGCCGGGTCCGATGCCTTTCAGGTTTCGGGACGCGGCGTGCTGCACCTCTCCGTGTTGATCGAAACCATGCGCCGCGAAGGCTACGAAATGTCGATCGGAAAGCCCCGCGTCATCATGCACGACAACCACGGCGTGCTCGAAGAGCCGTTCGAGAGCCTCGTCGTCGAGGTTCCCCACGACAAACTCGGCCCCGTCATGGAACTGGTCGGCGCTCGCCGCGGGCAAGTCGTCGAAATGAACAACCACGACGACTACACCTACGCCGTGTTTTCGATTCCGGCTCGCGGGCTCATCGGCCTCCGCACCCGGCTGCTCAACGCGACACAAGGCACGGCGGTCATCCATCACCGGTTCGAAGCCTACCGGCGAGCCGAGGGCGACGTGCCGGGCCGTCCCAACGGCGTGCTCGTCTCGATGGCCTCCGGTCGAGCCGTCGCGTTTGGACTCGACGGACTCCAAGACCGGGCCGAAATGTTCGTCGCGCCCGGCGACGTGATCTACGAAGGAATGATCGTCGGCGAAAACAGCCGCACGGGCGACATGCCGGTCAACCCGACGAAAGAAAAGAAGCTGACCAACATGCGAGCCTCCGGCAGCGACCGCAACATCCTGCTCAAACCGCCCCGCATCCTCTCGCTCGAAGCAGCCCTCGAGTACATCGAGGACGACGAACTGGTCGAGGTCACCCCCACCGAAATCCGGCTCCGCAAAATCATCCTGAAACAAGTCGACCGCCGCCGCGCCGCCCGGCAACGGGCGTAGGGGACATCTCGTGACATTCGTCTCGCGTGGGTGCAAGGACGGCCAATCACGCCCATTGCGATTGCCAAGCGAGACGACCGGCAGGTTCGAGTGGGCGCCCGGCGACTGAAGAAGCACGATCGCGGCCGATCTCCCCGGAGTGACGGATTGCGATGCCATTTCGCGAAACCTCGGCTCGGCCGCGGGGTTCATAGCTCTTGGGTTCTTCCGTCCAATTCCGAAAGCCCGCGCAAGACACCCCTCGTGGTTGTGGCGGCTTTCACTCTGAAAGGAGTATTTCGGTGCGAAATCGGTACCTCTGTTTCTGGGTTGTAGCGCTGGCGTTCCATTGTCCGGTCGAGTCGAAGGCACAGTCTCCGGCCGATCCTTCCGAAGTGGATCGCGCCGCGGAAGTGGCTGCGGAACGCCTCAAGAGACTTGACCGGAATGCGGACGGCAAAGTCAGCCGTGATGAGTTGCCCCCGAGAAATGCCGATCGCATGATGCAGCGGGCCGACACGAATCGCGACGGCATGATCGATGCCGATGAAGTCAAGCGGCTGGCGGCTCTTCTTGGACGTCGAGCGCCCGCGCAACTGAAGGTCGGGCAACCGGCTCCCGACTTCGACTTGCCGGTCCTTGAGCTGATGGTTGATGCCGAGGGCAAGTCGACCTACGGCCTTACCGGTGACACAATCCAGCTTTCCGCGTTACGGGGTCGGAAAGTGGTTTGTGTCTTTCTTACGAGCTACACGTGAGGGCCTTTCCGCCGCACGGCTCCCGACGTGCAGCGTTTGTACGAGTCGTACAAAGATAACGAGAAGATTGCCATCTACCTGGTCTACGTCCGAGAAATCCACCCGACCGAGCAGTCGGGCACGGAGAAAACCGAGAATGGCGACTCGGCCGACACGGAACGTTCTTCGGCTCCCCAGATCGTCCAGCACGCAACCATCGAAGAACGCATCACCGCCGCCTCAAAATGCATCGAGGGGCTGGAACTCACGATCCCGACCTTGATCGATCGCATGGATAACGCGGCCTTGAAGGCGTTTCATGTATGGGCCGCCGCGACGGTGGTCATTGACGTCGATGGCAAGGTGGCCTTCTACAGCACCGGTCCACGGGGCACGCAGCCGAAGAAGGCAGACAAAGTCATCAGGAAACTTCTCGGAGTCGAGGAGAATGAACCCGAATCGCCGGAAGCGGCTAAGACCACGAAGTAGCTTCCGCCTCGGACCGATCGTCGCAATTAGATTGACGGTGATTGCCAGTCCAGGGCTTCTTCTATATCGAGAACCTCTTGGTCGGATAATCCCCGAAGCTCGCCTACTCTCGCATCGATCTCCGGCTGCAACTGATCCGATTTCGGGCTGCACGTGGTCGACCGTCGAATTCCACGCAAGCGTGATTCTCGAACGGATGCATCGCCGCGCCGAGATGTCGCTGCCCAGTCGTCTCTCGCCAACCGGTGCGCCTCGCGGCTCAACTCGGCTAACGCTCGGTGCCGCGAGTCGCCCGGATCGAAACGCCGGATGTTCAAATAGTCGAGCATCGACGGCGTGCCGAATCCTTTGCCGCCGCCGACGCTGTGGGCCGCAACCAGAAAATTGACGACCGCGCTGTTGAGCACTGAGGCCAGGTAGTGGGCTTCGTCGGCCGAATCGGCGGCCACCTGGACGCACGTCTCCTGGACGACCACCGGCCGAACGCCCAGCAGCGGATGCTCGACCGGCTCGACCACGGCGGCGTTGATCCGTCGATCCATCCGCCGCCAGACGACTTTCGTTGGCGCAAGCGTGTACGGGCCGATATTGTACATCGACCAGAACGGCCCGGCCGACTGGTAGCGTCGATATGCGGCCCGCTCCTCCAACAGCGGCCGAAACCGAGCCAGGTATGCGAGTGCCGCCGGCCAACTTCGTTGCATGGTCTCGGCGTCGATGCCCGAGCGAGTTTGGGTGTCCTGGGCCAACAGCAGATGGCAACGGGGCACGGCTCGCCACCGGCCCAAGTCGCCCCAGCGGACCAATGGAAAAAGCAACTCGGCCTCGATCGGAGCCTCGACCTGCTCGACAGCCCGCTTGCCGACCCCCGCCAAGTTGCGGATCAGAACGCGAGAGCCGCCCTTCGCGTGATAGTCGCCCCTCGCGACATAGTCGCCTTTCGCTCCGCGAAAGTAGCGTTCGTCCGCCTGGGAGTCACCGTCGCGCCGTTCATCCTGGGTGCCACGGGCATCTTTCCCATGCTTGGCACTCACGATCTCGACCCAATAGACTCCATTGGCTCCGCCACTATTCGCGCCGAGATGGGCCGTGTAGTCCGACGGCCCGGTCATCTCGGAAAAGTCTCGGTTCATCGCGGCCGGCAGAAGTATCCACGGCGACCGAGGCCGCGCCGCGTCGATCGGCCGGGCAAGGCATTCCACCGCGCATGTAGCGTAGCCGCCCCCGGCTGCGAAACCCTCGGCTGTAGCGTAGCCGCCCTCGGCTGCGGGAGAGCCGGCCACCTTCAATTCTTCACAACCGAGGGCGGTTATGCTACTCTCACAACCGAGGGCGGTTGTGCTACGTTTTTGGACGATTTCTCGATCCGGTGAGGCGAGCCGAAGCCACTTGACGTACCGAACTGGGTAGACCGTCTCACGGCCTTTCTCCAGGGCGATCGTGGCCGTCCAATTCGCCGCCCCGGCGAACGGCTGAAACTGGGCCATGTCGTCGACTCGCAGAACCCGCAACGCCGGGCCGTCTTCGCCAAGTCGAAACCGCCGAAATCCGTCGCCGGCCCCTTTGGTCTGAAAAAGCGTCTGTGTAATGACGAACCCAAGCCGGCCGCCGTCGCACAGATAGCGGTCGGCCGCCGCATAGAGCACGAGCATCGACAAGTCCTTCTTGCCGCCGCCGTGTCGGGCCTGCGTGCCGGTAAGCGAAAACAGGCCGTAGTCGCGCCAAAGCGGCTTCGTCCGTTCGCGGTAGTCGTCCGGCAGATTGTCCCAGGCGATCCAGGGTGGATTGCCGACGATCACGTCGAACGTTTCGCCCGGCTCCGATCGATCGAGGATCACGTCGCGCAAGCGGACCCGCGGGGCAGGGCAGGGCGGTCCGCCAAAGGGCAGGGCAGGGCAGGGGAGGCCCGCCGAAAGCAGATCACGAACCGACAGCAGGCAATTGGCCCGCGCCGTCAGCACGGCCAGTCGGTTCACGTCGAAACCGACGATGCTATCGAGAATGCAACGGCCCCATTCGCCGGGCGGAGTTCGTCCGGCGGCCGCCGCGCGAATCCGCCGAATGGCGGCCAGCAGAAACACGCCCGAGCCACACGTCGGATCGAGCAAACGGGGCAGGGGAGTGCTCGTGGCGTCTTTCGCCAACGCCCCCGCAAGCATCTCGCCGTAGCCGACGGCGTCCAACACATGCTCGGCCAGCCAATCGGGCGTGTAGTATTCGCCCAAGGCGTGGCGCAACGCCCGCGGAAACAAGTCCTGGTAGAGGGGCCCGAACCAATCCATTGCCGGCGGCGGCTCGCCGGGCGAAACGCCCGTGTCGTAGTCGGCCAATTGCACGTCGAGCTGTTCGCGCAATCCTCCGGTCGTCGCGGACGTGTCGAGCCGTTGGCGCGACTCAACGTCATCCATATCTAAACCGTCGCCGAGCGCCCGCGCGGCATCGCCCAAAACGCGCTGGGCCACGGAGCGGACCACGGCGGCGAAGTAACGCTCGAGCGCCGCCCGCATTACCTCCGGCGACGCAGCCTCGCCGGTCGGGCAATACTGTCGAGCAAGCGTCGAACGCGACCCGAAGTCGTTGACCAGCGATTGGGGGTCGAGTTTTTTCATACCGTGCGGTGGCATAGTCGCGGCACCGAGGGAGTGACACGCCGGAAATGGTTGCGGGGGAACGACTTCCACGGCGTCGTTTGCGGCTTGTGTTTGGGGCCGTCTCCGACTAGGATAGCATCATGGGGTGGTATGTACCAGACAAGCCGCCCGGCAGCCCCGGCATGCAGCCTTTTCCTCGGGTCACGATCAAAGCGACATGGCCAGCGAAACCACTCCGCAAGGCGAAGCCTATCAACCGCCCGTCGGAATCGACCTCGGCACGACCCTGTCGGTCGTGGCCTATTTGGACGCGACGGGCCGGCCCATGACGCTGCCGAACCGTTCGGGCGACCTGCTCACGCCCAGCGCGGTGGCATTCGAGGACGACGGGGTGATCGTCGGCAAGGAGGCGATCAAGGGCTCCGTCGTCGCGCCCCAGGTCTTCGCCGACTGCTTCAAACGCGACATGGGCCGCGCGGCGTATCATCGAACCGTGGCCGGGCACGAGGTTCCGCCCGAGGTCTTTAGCGGCTTTCTGCTCGAACGGCTTAAGCAGGACGCCGAACAACGCCTGGGCCCGATCCGGCAAGTGGTGGTTACCGTGCCGGCCTTCTTCGACGAGCGACGCCGCAAGGCGACGCAAGACGCCGGCCGTTTGGCGGGCCTCGAGGTGCTCGACATCATCAACGAGCCGACCGCCGCGGCCGTGGCGTTCGGCTACCACCAGACCGTTCTCTCTCCGACGCCGCAGCGCAGGGGGGAGCGACCCGAACGGCTCATGGTTTACGATCTGGGAGGCGGCACGTTCGACGTAACCATTCTTGAAATCGAGGGGGGCACGTTTCGCACGGTGGCCACCGACGGAGACGTCTTGCTCGGAGGCCGCGATTTCGACCGGCGGTTGTTCGACTACGTGGCCGAGGCGTTCCAGGTCGAACACGGGCGCGATCCGCGCGACGATCCGCACGACGCGGCCCAGTTGTGGATCGACGTGCAAGAGGCCAAGCACGCCTTGAGCGAGCGAAGCAAAGCGGCCGTTGTCTGTTCGCACCACGGTCGTCGGATGCGGCAGGAGATCACCCGCGAGGCGTTCGAGAACCTGACGATCGACTTGCTGGGCCGGACGCAAACGACCACGAGCCTGGTGCTTCGCCAGGCCGGCCTGCAATGGAACATGATCGACCGCGTGCTCTTGATCGGCGGATCGAGCCGCATGCCCATGGTCGTCGAGATGCTTCGCAATCTCTCGGGCAAGGAGCCCGACCGCTCCCAGTCGCCCGACGAGGCCGTGGCCCACGGCGCTGCGCTCTACGCCGCCATGTTGATGCACGCATCGGGCGGCAGCCAGCTCTCCAATTTCAGGCTGATCAACGTCAATTCCCACAGCCTGGGCGTCGTCGGCGTCGAGCCGAAGACGGGCCGCCGAGTGAGCGTGACGCTCATTCCGAAGAACACCCCCTTGCCCGCCGCGCAATCGAGACGCTTTCAAACGGCGCGTGCCGGTCAGTCGTCGGTGCAAGTCGCGGTGGTCGAGGGCGAAAGCCCCCGACCCGAACACTGCATCCCGCTGGGCAAGTGCGTCATTCGCGATCTGCCGGCCGATCTGCCGCGCGGAACGCGGATCGACGTTCGCTACGAGTACGCGGCGAATGGACGGCTTTCGGTTTCCGCCAGCATACCCGTCACGGGCCAATCGGCCGACGTCGCGATCGACCGGGGAACGGCCGACGAATTCGACGACCTGGAGCGATGGCGTCGGCGGCTGTGCCCGGGTTTGGTGGGCGATGGCGCGGNNGAACCGGATTCACGTTCCCGAACGGGCCAAGCTGCTCAAACAACTCGACGAACTCTACATCCGCCTGGGAACCCAGGCGACCGGCGGCGCGGTAATCGAGTGGCTCGAAGAAGTTCAGCAGGAAGCCCGCGCCACGGCCGAGGCGATGCGCGAGGCGGAGAAGTCGCTGCAACGAGTTGAAACGACGTACGAGGCGACCGTCGATCCGGTCGAAAAGCCCCAGGTGGCAGCGATGGTGGCACGCGCGCGGCTCGACGTGCAGAATGCCAGGGCCAGGGCGCGTTTTGCCCTAATCGACCTGGGACGCGAGTCGGCCGATGCCGAATTCGCCCCGCCGGGGCTCGAACCCATGCTCGCCGACATTGTCAGGCTGCGCGAGAAAGTGAAGGGATCGTCGTGACGGATAGCGACACGCGCCGCGAGAGGTTTCTCCGCGAGGCAATTCGACTGTCGTTCGAGAAGATGCGCGAAGGGGAGGGCGGTCCCTTCGGCGCGATCGTCGCGCGCGGCGACGAGATTGTCGGAATCGGATGGAATCGGGTGGCCTCGACCAACGATCCGACCGCGCACGCCGAAATCACGGCGGTGCGCGACGCGTGCCAACGGCTCCAGACGTTCAATCTGTCGGGCTGCGAAATCTACTCGAGCTGCGAGCCGTGTCCGATGTGCCTGGCGGCCATCTATTGGGCACGACTCGACCGGCTTCACTACGCGGCCGGACGCGAGGATGCCGCGGAGGCCGGCTTCGACGACGCCCACATTTTCGCCCAAATGGCGTTGCCCTGTCAGGAACGGTCGCTGCCAAGCACGCAGACGCTACGCGACCAGGCGCGGGCGGCCTTCGACGAGTGGCGAGTGAAGGCGGATCGGGTTGAGTATTGAGGGATTAGGGGGCTATTGTCCGGCGGGGGAAACCGGCGATAATTTGGGTGGGTTCAGGGGAAGGGGCGTTGATGCGTGTCGGGCGAGGCACGATTGTGGATAAATGGTTGATTC
>DOEZ01000218.1 GCA_003532715.1 Planctomycetaceae bacterium | reverse complement strand
CCTCCCCCGAGGATCAAGCCGAGGCAGTCGAGGACGCCTTCCAATCGGCCTGGGCTGAGACGCGCGAATGGGCCGAGCGCGTAATCGAGATCAGAAAATGGACCAAGCCCGGAATCGAGCTTCCGGAGGGCAGCGGGACGAACTGGCTGCCGACAGATATCGATGGCGCTCTTGGCGAACTGCTGGGCACCATTCCGGATGAGGACCTCGCCGCATTGGTCAAGGCTCTTGAGGCTGCCATCGCCGAGGGACACGCTTCCATAACAACGGCCCTTGGCGAAGTGCCGGCCGAGCCGATCGTCCTCGAAGCGCTACGTCGACGCCTCGAACTGTACCTGTCGCGCAAGGCACAAGCGGAATCCAACGACGAAGAGGTAACGGCCTTCCTTCCGGTCACCCATGACAATTTCTGGGAGCTGGAATTTCGCGAACGACTGAGAAAGCGTCCGCAAGACTTGGACAAAGAACTACCTTCGACCGTGCGGCAATCGCTACGCCCGTACCAAGCCGCGGCTTTCGCCTGGCAAGTGGCGGCCTGGCAGGCTGGTCTGCCAGGCATTCTGAACGCCGACGAACAAGGTCTCGGCAAAACCCTGCAAACCCTGTCCTTTCTGGCCTGGTTGTCATCGGCCGGCATACAAAGCGGCGTCGAACCCAACCGACCCTTCCTCATCGTCGCGCCGACTTCGCTGTTGCGTAATTGGGAGGCCGAAATCGAGGCGCATCTCAAACCGGGAATCTGGGGTGATCCAGTGCGTCTTTACGGGCCGGACCTTCGTCAATGGCGCAACGCCGCGATCAGAGGGCGCGACACCCAGGATGGTCGTGCTCGACTGGATTTTGCCGATCTCTACAAGGGTGATACACCGCGAATCGCGATCACGACCTATCAGACGCTGGCCAACTATGCCGTCAGCTTCACCGAAAATCCGTTCGCCGTGGTCGTCTTTGACGAGATCCAGAACGTCAAGAACCCGGTCACGCTACGCGCCAACGCGGCCAAGGCGGTCAATGCGGATTTCCGTATCGGCCTTACGGGCACGCCTGTCGAGAATGCCACCTGCGACATCTGGGCCGTGATGGACCAACTGTTCGCCGGCGCTCTCGGTTCGCTCAACGATTTTCGCATCGCCTTCGACGTTCCGAAGGCCGGTAACATGCGCGTTCTTCACAAGGCGATTTTTCAACCCCAAGCAGGCTATCCGAGCCTTGGCTTGCGCCGAACCAAGGGATCGGTCGCCACGGATCTGCCGACCAAGACGCGAATTCTGCATCCTCGGATCATGCCGGCGGTCCAGGCCCTGCGGTATGACGAAGCACGCCGCCCTGGCCAGTCGTTGTTCGGGCTCCTTCATCACATCCGCCGGACCTCGCTGCATCCTGGGCTCATCGAGGGTGAAGAGCCGGGTGGCTTCACGCATTCCTCGGCCAGGATTTCAGCGGCCATGGACATCCTGGCGAGCATTAAAGCCAAGGGCGAGCGCGCCCTGATCTTCGTCGAGAACCTCGACGTTCAGCAATGGTTCGCCGAACTCGTCAAAATCGAATTCGGCTTGTCGCGTGTGGATATCATTAATGGCGCGACACCAGTCTCGCGGCGTCATGAATTCACTCAGCGGTTTCAGCGGCATCTTCACGCCGACGAAGGATTCGATGTCCTCATAATGGGGCCACGGGCTGCGGGCACCGGGCTGACGCTCACCGCGGCCAACCATGTGATTCACCTTACCCGTTGGTGGAATCCTGCAGTCGAAGAGCAATGTAACGACCGTACGCACCGCATCGGTCAGATCCGTCCGGTGACCGTTCACATTCCGTTGGCCATTCATCCCCGGCTGCAACGAGGATCGTTCGACTGCCTGTTGCAGACACTGATGCGAAGGAAGCGGTCCCTTGCAGACAGCGTTCTTTGGCCACCGGAAAGCGACGAAAACGAGATACGGGCGCTTTATGACGCCATCGTCACCGCCGAAGAAACGAGCAACACGACGGAAACATTGCAAGGCTTGGATCTTGCGGGATATCCGAGCCTGGTCGCAGAGGACCTCGACGGTGGCACCATCAGAGTCAGACCCCGCGACGGTGGAGCCAGCATCGTGGTCTCGACTGAACCTGAACGGATCGCCAACGTACCGCTGTCGGCCGACGATGCCGCCGTATTTTTGTTGGCGGAAAAGAACGATTGTTCGTTACCGTCGGGTCTGCCGGTCTCGACGTTGGGTGGCACCATGTTATGGCCCGAGTTCATCTTGCCGGAATGACGATAGACGTTGGGACAATCAGGGTACGAACCGCCTATCAAAGAGGATTTCCCAAGTAACCTCCTCCTTGCATCGGGAAGGAAATGGGTCTCAGGTCTGTTACCGGACAAGATTCTGTTTCGACTCGGAGAAATCCGTCGCGTCGACTGGACCGAACCTGAATGACGGTCTTAGGCAGGACGAATCTGTCGGCATAGTGACACACACGACAAAACCATACTCGCAGCAGACTTCATCTCAGGCGAGAATCATGGAATCATGGTTGACGTGGTGTGATGGGGGGCTCGTGCAGTGCGTGCGGGAGTGGCGTTCCTTGCAGTTTGCATCTTCGTTTTCGTTGCGGGTTCGGCATCCGCGCAACCCTCACAGATTGCGGAGGTCCAACAACAGCTCGGCGCTCTCGGGTACGATCCTGGTCCAATCGACGGAGCGATGGGGCCGTAGACGCGGCGGGCGATTGGAGCGTTTCAACGTGAAAACGCCTTACCCCCCACAAACGAACTGACACAGGAAACGCTGGAGGCGCTCAGAAAGGCCTTCGCTCGACAATCCGCGCCGCCAACGGCTCCAGCGAAGACGATGCCAAGAGCCGCTCCGGTTCCCTCGATCACCCCTTCGAACGGTGGAAGCGGCATCTGGTGGATTGTTGCCGGGGCCGTTGTCGTTTTCTATTGGATGCGAAGACGGAAGGCCAGGAACCAAGAGCAAAGGCTCGAAGCCTCCTCTGGAAGGGTTGCTCGACCGCGCGATTACGACGTGTCGGTCAGGAGGGAGCGGGTTCGCTCTAAGCATCCGTCCCTAGTCGTCGAACTCGTCGTCGATGACGATTTTTCGCCGACGCCGCGACAACGCAGAACGGAAAATACCGAGTGGATTCCCGCGAACAGCTCCAAACAACTCGCCGGATTTGAAATTGGCGGAATGATCTATGTCGGCAACCCCCAGTGCGCCACCGCGTATTGGAGGAACGAAAACTGCGTCATCGATCCGTCAGCGGAGGTTTCCCGTTCCCAGGCCGACTATACGGGCGGACGAATGCCCTACTGGCCGTGCTATGCGGAAATCGATCCGATGTGTCGGCGAGCCTATCTCGAATGGCTGGCTGGCGGGCGCAGTGACCCTGGCACGTATATCGGATACGTCTTTTTGTATTTCTATGGCCTTGAGCGGCGTTTGATCGTGGATGCGCCCGGCGATGAGGAAACGCAGGCGCTCTTTGACGAAGTCGAACGACTGCGCGAGATCTATGGTGCCAACGGTTCCTTCAATCGGTATTCGAAAGCGTTGCTTGATTGTCGACCGGTATTGATCAAGGACCCCACCATAATCGAGCCGTCCCTTGAACGAGAGCGGAGTTGGGAACTGCCGCTACCGGTCAAGCTCGGTGTGGGGAATTTGATCGCCCGCGGAGAACCTGTGAGTGCCGGGTGGATGCTGTCCTGGTGGTTGGCACACCCAGATACGCGCCTGAGAACCCCTGCCAAGCGGGCTCCGGATGAGTTCCGGGAATTGTTTCTGAGTCGATTCCGGAAGCGGTATCCCAATGGACTCCAGTGCCGACCTCCAAAGGCAAGCCTTTCTCACTGCTACCGCGCGGCGAGCGGGACATTCGAGAAAGAATTCGATGACAAACTCAGAGACATTCCGGACATTTCGCGCCTCAAGCAACCGCTCGGTATCGCCGATAACATCGCCGCGGAGTGCATGGATTCGTTAGACGCATTCAGCCGATATCTTGGGCGCAATCCAAATGGCCGCGGGAGCTTGGAGGCCGCCGCTCTTCTGCCCGAAGAAATTCGCACCAACATGGCTAATCCCGCACTCGATGCGCTCAAGCAATGGGTGGAGGAGGCCAAGAACGCAGGACCATTGAACGTTGAGGATCTTGTAGAGCACGTCACGGGCGATAGCTCGGACCGAATTTCGCGGGGCATGCTTTCCAAAGCTTCCGGCATCCTGGCGGCTGTGGGAACCGGCTTCTCGCCCGATCCGGCCTATGCCTTGATGAACCCCAAACGGGGCGATCGTGTCGTCTTGTTCGACGTCGGTCAGGAAGACCCACCGAGCGAGGCTGAGAAGAAGGAGTTTCAGGCAGCACTCCTCATGCTGATCTTGGGGGCAATCGTCGCTCACGCGGACGGGCGAGTTGATCCGGCCGAACGGCAACAACTTCTCGGCCACATTCAAAGTGCACGGAACCTCTCGGAAGCGCACAAGGCTCGCTTGTGGGCCAATCTCGATTGGCTGTTGGATTCTCCTCCCGAATTGCGGACGATCAAAAGGCATTTCGCGGCGTTGGGCAATGACGAGAAAACTGCCGTTGGACGGCTGCTTATCGCCATCGCCGGTGCCGACGGCGGCATCGACCCATCCGAGGTAGCCGCAATCGAAAAGATCTTCGACGGCCTTGGTCTGCCGGCCGAAAGCGTTTACTCGGAATTGCACTCTCTTGCGGTGGTAACCCCCTCCGATGAGCCGATTACGGTGCATCCGGAATCCCGTGGAAGGGGCGGATACGCAATTCCGCAGCCGCCCGCGGTCCGGTCGGAGGGAGAGACGAACAGGATCGTTCTCGATCAATCGCGCATCGCGGCGATCATGGCGGAAACGAGCAAGGTATCCGATACTCTGGCCTCCATCTTCGGGGAACCGGAAGAACAGGCATCCGAGACATCGGAGGATGTTAACGAAGCAGACGAAATCTTCCTCGGACCGGATTCGAAACACGACGCCCTAATTCGGGAATTGTTGACTCGCTCACAATGGGCGGCCGATGAGTTTTCCCAGCTGGCAAAACGGTTCGATTTGATGCCGGGTGGCGCGTTGGAAGCCATCAACGAATGGTCTTTCGAGGTCCATGAAGAATTGTTGATCGAGGGCGACGAGGTATTGGAGATCAATCCCGCGATTGCGGCGTTGATCGAACCTGCGGAAAGGGGGGCGGAACTGTGAACAAGCCAGGTATCAGGCTGCGCGAACGCGACGGTATCATTCAGGCGTTGCGGGCCGGCGTCGTACCGAAACTGGGCCTCCAGCACATCCAGGTAGGCCGGGTCCGCGAAGTCGAGGAAATGGTCAAGGACGTGGGTCGCGTCATCGACGGTGGGGCGACCATCCGCTTCATCATCGGGGAATATGGCGCGGGCAAGACCTTCTTTCTGAATCTCGTTCGTCTCGTCGCCCTTGAAAAAGGCCTAGTCGTCTTTTCCGCAGATCTTGGCCCCGATCGGCGGTTGCACGCAACCGGCGGTCAGGCTCGTTCCCTCTTTGCC
>DOEZ01000610.1 GCA_003532715.1 Planctomycetaceae bacterium | reverse complement strand
CGGGCTGCAAATCGCCGAGCAAAACGACGTGGCCCTGGTGCCTGGCGTATTGGAGCGGGGCGTGGCGTGGCTCACGCGCTACCAGGACAAGCAAGTTACGCTTTTGCAGAACCACGACAACGATCCCGAGCATAAGAAGGACTGGCCGCGTAAGTCACAGGCCGACAACCTCGACGCCTTCGTGTTCATGGTTCTGGTCGATGCGGGCGTGACGAACGACGCGATGCGCGACTACCTCTATCGTGACCGGACGAATTTGGCAGTCTACAGCATGTCGATGGTCGGCATGGCCCTGCACAAACTGGGCGAGCAGGAAAAACTCGACATGATTCTTCAAAACATCGGTCAGTATCTCGAACAGGACGACGAGAACCAGACCGCTTGGCTCAATTTGCCGGGCGGATACTGGTGGCACTGGTACGGCAGCGAGTACGAGGCCCAGGCTTACTACTTGAAGCTGTTGTGCCGCACCGATCCAAAGGGCGAAGTCGCCCCGCGACTGGTCAAGTACCTGTTGAACAACCGCAAGCACGCGACCTATTGGAACTCGACCCGCGACACGGCTATTTGCATCGAGGCCATGGCTGACTTCCTGAAGGCCAGCGGCGAGGACAAGCCCGAGATGACCGTCGAAGTCTGGTACGACGGCAAGCTGCAAAAGGCGGTCGAAATCACCCCGGCGAACCTGTTCTCGTTCGATAACAGGCTGGTTTTGGAGGGCGAGGCGCTGACCGACGGCGAGCATGTGGTCGAACTGCGGCGGAAGGGGACCGGGCCGCTCTACTACAACGCCTATCAGACCAATTTCACCCTCGAAGACTTCATCACGGCGGCCGGGCTTGAGATCAAGGTCCAACGCAAGTACTACCGCCTCGACCGGGTCGACAAGACCATCAAGGCGGCCGGCTCGCGCGGGCAGGTCGTCGATCAGAAGGTCGAGAAGTACGAGCGTGTGCCGCTGGTCAACCTGGCCGAGGTGAAAAGCGGCGACTTGGTCGAAATCGAGCTGGAAATCGATAGCAGGAACGACTACGAGTACCTGATCTTCGAGGACATGAAGCCGGCCGGTTTCGAGCCGGTCGACGTCCGCAGCGGCTACGCGGGCAACGAACTCGGCGCGTACGTCGAATTCCGCGACAACCGCGTGGTGTTCCTCGTCCGGGCGTTAGCTCGCGGCAAGCACTCGGTAAGCTACCGGATGCGAGCCGAAATCCCCGGCCGCTTCAGCGCGCTGCCGACAAAAGCCTCGGCCATGTACGCTCCGGAGCTGAGGGGCAACTCGGACGAGATCAAGCTGCAAGTGGTGGATTGACGGAGCCGGCTCGCTTCGCACGGCCTTATATAGCGCGGGTGATTTACCACGGAGGCACGGAGGACACGGAGGGAATGGACAGTGGATGGTGAACGGTGACCAGTGAATGGTGGGTGGCACCGGTTCTTGAACCGGTGCCGCGCAGCGGCAAGAGGTCTCGTGGGAACATTTGCCATCGCAAGGACACCCAAGGCACGAGATCATGGCGGTGACAGTAACGTCTCCCGTGCCTGCGGCACCCAGGTTCAAGAACCTGGGCCACCCTCGCGTTATCGGTTGCAGAACTGTTTCAGGGAGAAGTAGGATGCTATCCAAGAGACTGTGCGCTCAGGCATTCTTATTCGTGCTCGTCGCGGTGGGCTTTGCCAACATGGTGCGGCCGGTCTTCGCGACGGAACAGTTTCGCTGCTCGATGCTGGTCAAGAACGACGGCGTATGGAGGGCGCCCAGAGGCGAATTCTACGGCGGCGAGTTGTTGCTCCGAGATAACGATCGCAAGACGGGCCGACGTCTGGATATAAGGGATCTCTTCCCCGACAAGGAGTACGGCCTTTATGTTCACGATACAACGGCCGGGCCAATGTGGGGCTGCTACGCCGTGCCGATGGTCGTAAAACTCGCGGGGCACGACTATCTATGCGTGAGCTTCTGGTCGGGCAAGCGGCTGCTGGTAAACCTCGACACGGGCACTTGCGAGTCCCCCGCGCGATTTAATCGCGAACTCACCGAGGCGGAGAAGCACCGCTTTCGCGAGATAATCTCGACCGCGGCGAATAACCTACCCAACGGCAACGTCGGCACGTACGGGAGCACGCTCGAAGGCGCCATGCTCCTGGCCGCGCGCCACCAGATGAAAGAGGCGAAGGCCGATCTCGACGCGATCAATCGATATGCCACGTGGAGCGGGCCGAGTTGCCCCTATCAGCGATCGCGATTTTCCGTGGGGTTGGGCCGGGCCCTGCGCTATCGCGGCGACTGGTACACGAGACTCGAACTGCGACAAGTCGCTCAATTGGCTCTGCGTCGTCTTGGCTACTGTCCGGAAGGTTACCCGGTGTTTTTGTTCGAGAAGGAGAAGAAGAGCGTGGCGATCGACTTGGACGATCGCCGCAAGAAGTCGAGCGAGGTCAAGGTCGCCTGGACGTCGCAGCAGGTCTACGACCTGCTTGGCCCGCCCGACTTCCTGGAGTACGCCACCGCGCAGGCGGACAGCGACCCGGAACCGCGGAGACCGACTGTCTGGGACGATGCTTGGCGATACGATTTCACCGGCACCGACGATTACTCGCTCTTGGTCGCCTGGGACGAAAAGGGCCGCGTCGAGGCAGTCAAGCGGATCACTCCGGCGCTGTGGCGCGGCGATGCCCTGTTCTCGGAGAAGATCGAGAAGCCCGTCTTTGGCCACGACGGCCGATTGGACGGTGGCCTCTTGCAGTCGAAGGAATTCCTCGGCCGCGTCGAGGACGGCACAACGCGGACGCTGGTCTTCCGGGTACGTGCCGAGCGGCCCGTGGAGCATCTTGGCCACAGCACGGAAATGGCGACGAACGTTCATCCCCATTGGTACGACGGGTGTTTCGGCCGTCTGGCTGATTCCGGAAAGGAATTCGTCATCGCCTGGGGCACACAGATGGGGGGAAACGCTATTGATTTCGAGCCGGGAGCCACCTACGTCATCGAGTATCGCGGTGAGTTCGAGAAAGGCATCATGTCGTACACGGGTGAATTCCTCGCCGCCGGAAACATCGTCAAGGTGACGAAGAAGCAACCGAAGGAGTGAGAGAAACTCCCTCCGTGCCTCCGTGGTGAAAAAAAAACGCGTCAAACCAGGGCGTCAAAGCATCCCTTCAAGAATCTCCGCCAGTTGATCGTCGGCCACGGCGACCGGGTTGCCGCTCATGCTGCTGCCGCGCGAGCCGGCCACGATCGCCGGAATGTGCCGCGACTTGACGCCCAACTCCGACAATCGCCCGGGGATGCCGATTTCGCGCGACAGGATTTCGATCTGCTCGATCAGCCGATCGACGGCCGTTCGGTCGGAGGCCGCCGGATCGACCCGGATGATCTGCCGGGCGATGATGGCCAGCTCGCGTTCGCGTTCGAGCCGGTTGACTCGCAGCGCCGCCGGCAGCATGACCGCGCAGGCGACCCCGTGCGGCACGCGACAATGGACGCCCAGCGCGGGCGCGACCCCGTGGGCCAGCCCCAGCCCGGAGTTCGCCAACGCCATTCCCGACAGAAGCGCGGCGTGGGCCATGCGTTCGCGTGCCGGGCGCGAGTTGGGGTTGCGGACCGCCTCGACGATCGACGGCACGGCCAGCCGAAGTCCTTGCATGGCGAACGCCTGCGGGATGGGCTGGGCCTTGAGCGAAATGTAGCTCTCGATGAGTTGCGTGATCGCGTCCATCCCGCTGGCCGCCGTGATCTTCGGCGGAACCGAAACGGTCATTTCGGGATCGACCAAGGCCAGTCGCGGCATGAGCCGGTCGTCGCGGAGGCTCTTCTTGAACGGCGGGTCATACGACGAAATGACGGCATTGCGTGTCGCCTCGGCCCCGGCCCCGGCCGTGGTCGGCATGGCCACGACCGGCAGCGGATCGGCGTCGAGCGTCAGCCCGCGTCCGACGCCCTCCAGAAAATCCTTGACGGTGCTGCTTTGCTGGTTGGTGGCCATGGCGGCGACGGCCTTGGCCAAGTCGATGGCCGCCCCGCCGCCGATGGCTAGCAAGAAGTCGCCCTCGGCCACGCCCGCGTCGGTGACCTGCTCGACGGCCAGATCGACGTCGGCCACCTCGGGTTCGTGCGTCAGGCGAAGCAACTCGACCGACTCGACCATGTCGTCGTGCAGCAGATCGCGAATCTCGTGCAAGAGCCCGCGCCGCGCGATCGTATTCGAGCCGCAAACGATCCACGCACGGCGGCCAATCTGGCAAGCATGTTGGCCGATCTCGCGACGGCGGCCCCAGCCGAAGACGATCCGTCCCGGGGTGACGAAGTCGTACGATAAGGTCATGCGAGGCTCTCCCGTTTCCCACTCGGCGGCGATAGACTATAATGATTATTCTCTTGTTATACCCAGACGGCAAGTGCGGCGGTAAGTACGCGAATGAACATGACGGTAATTTCGGGACGACTTGTGCTGACATGCGGCGTGGTTGCCGGGGTAGTCGAAATGGACAGGGGACGCATCGCCCGAATCCTCCTCGACGGCAATGCGCCTTCCGAGGGGGATTTCGGCGACTGCCTGATTGTGCCCGGCTTCATCGACGTCCATTTTCACGGGCTCGGGCGTCACGACGTTTTCACGATCGACGACTTGACGGCCATCGCCAGGCTGCAACCCCGTTACGGGACCACGGGCTTCATGCCGACGGTCGCATCGCTCTCGACCGAGCGTTATCTCGCGTTCGGACGCCACGTTCTGGCCGCGCAGCGCGACGCCGGGCCCGATGCGGCCGAATTGCTCGGCGGTCATTTCGAAGGTCCGTTCGTCAACCCGGCGGCGAAGGCGGGCATGGACGCGGCCTACCTTCGGCCGATCGATCTGGACGAATGCCGCCGCTATCTCGACGAGGTGGGCCCGGCCATGAAGATGATGACCGTCGCGCCCGAGTTGCCCGGCGGAATCGAGCTGGTTCGGCTGCTTCGCGACCATGGCGTGGTGGTGTCGCTGGGCCATAGCCGGGCCACGCCCGACGAGTTGCATCGGGCGATCGACGCCGGCCTGACGCAGGTGTGTCACTTGTATAATGCCTACGAGCGCGAGGGCAACAACCCCGATTGGCCCTGGAAGAAAGGACTGCTCGACGCGATTCTCGCCAACGACAGGCTCGACGCCGAAGTGGTGTGCGACCTGGTGCATGTGCGGCGCGAACATCTGCATCTCGCGATCGATCGCTTCGGCCCCGACCGGCTCATCGGAATCACCGACAGCTTGCAAGGCGCGGGACTCGAACCGGGCGAATTCGCGATGACCGACGGACGCATGATGACGACGCAGAGCGGCGCGGCCCGGCTGGTTGCCGACGGAACGCTCGTCGGCAGCGTCGTGACGATGAATCGCGTTTTCGCGAACCTGGTCGAAGCGTGCGGGGTGGATCCGGCCGCCGCCGCGCGATTCACCTCGACCAATGCCGCGCGCGCCATGGGCGTCGGTGGCGACGTGGGGAGCCTCGAAGTCGGCAAGAGGGCCAATCTGGCGGTTCTTGACGAGAAGTATAATTGCGTCGCAACGTACGTCGCCGGGCGCAAGGTGTATGAGAAAGGAACGCAATCGTGAGCGAAACGCGCGAAATCAAGCCGACCGGGCCGATTGGTGGGACCATTCGTCCGCCCGGCTCGAAGAGCATCACGAACCGTGCGTTGGTCTGCGCGGCGCTGGCTCGCGGAGAATCGATTCTGACGGGAGTTCTCGACAGCGAGGACACGCGGGTGATGGCCGCGGCGCTGGCGCGGCTCGGCGTTCAGATCATGCCCGACTGGGAAGCCCGAACGATGCGCGTCGTCGGCTGCGCCGGTCGGCCCCGCGTCGACCAGGCCGATCTCTACGTGGCCAACAGTGGCACGACGGTCCGCTTTCTGACGGCCATGGTCGCCTTGGGCGCAGGAACGTTTCGACTCGACGGCGCCGAACGGAT
>DOEZ01000400.1 GCA_003532715.1 Planctomycetaceae bacterium | reverse complement strand
TTCGCGTTCCCGTCCACATGATCGACACCATGAGCAAGGTCCGCGCAGCCACCCAGGAACTGGTCCAGCAGAGAGGATGCGAGCCGACACTCGAGGAAACGGCCCGCGCGGCCGGCGTATCGCCCGACGAGGCCGCCTGCGCGATCCAGATGAACCACCAGCCGCTCTCGCTCGATCAGCCCATGGGCGATCACGACGACAGCTACTTCGGCGAGTTCCTTCAGGACCATCGCGAGGAAGACCCGCTGCACGACATGCACCGCGAACTGCTCCGTTCTCGTATTGCCGGCGTGCTCAGCGCGTTGAACTACCGCGAGCGCGAGATCATCCGACTTCGCTACGGGTTGGCCGACGGCTACGCCTATACGCTCGAGGAAGTCGGAAAGATCTTCTCGGTCACTCGCGAGCGCGTTCGCCAGATAGAAGCCAAAGCCGTTCGGAAACTCCAACATCCCATTCGTTCGCGACGCTTGTCCAGCTTTCTCGACCGGCCGCTCGTCGTGCCGATCGAGGCCCAACCGCAAGACAACGCGCCGCTGGGCACCTGCTGAGCCGAGTCGCTTGCCGAGGCGTGCCTGGGGAGAGCAGACGTCGTTGGTTGGGGGTCGCGGCGCGACGACTCGGACGCCAACGGCAGCCGATGTGCCTCCGCAATCCATCTCAGGGGTAGATAAGTCCCCTTGCCACCCGGCGGAACAATACTCGTCGCTATCGCGGATGGTTCACCCGGAGTGTGCCACTGCTTGCGGAATCATCGACTATTGTTGGACTTCCAGCTCGCACTGCTTGCCGGAAAAATCAGCGGTCCGTACGCGCCGCAAGCAGTGCCGTCGGCGCTCGAAGGAATACCTTTGCCGCCGGAAGCAGTGACGCACCAAATTCAAGGTCAGTGCTTCATGATTAATCCGGGCTATTGCGGCAGCGCGAACATGGGGGCCCACGGCGGCAGTTCGACCGGCTCTTCCTTGAAGAGCTTCAGCGTTTTGTTCGGAACGTACGCTCTGCGGACGATGATCGAGTAGACGTGTTCGTCGAACCACTCGTCGTACATCGTCCAGAAGCCCTTGTTGCCGCGTTCCTCGCCCCAACTGTTTTCGACGAGCCACTT
This sequence comes from Planctomycetaceae bacterium, assembly GCA_003532715.1. Taxonomy (GTDB): domain Bacteria; phylum Planctomycetota; class Planctomycetia; order Pirellulales; family Thermoguttaceae; genus UBA11386. Next base: position 22,563 of record DOEZ01000400.1, on the reverse strand, counting down.
GACCGGCTTGTCGCCGCGGACGTCCACTCCGACGAGCGTCATGGCGTGGTTGGGAACGCCGCCTCGGGTTAGGAAACGATCGGCCTTGCTCTGGCGGAGATCGACGCCGTAGATCGATCCGAAGTCGAACAGGTCCACCTGCATGATGCCGTCGGCGCGATCCATGTCGCTGGTCACGTCGGCCCCGAACCAGACGGTCTCGTCGGACAGAACGCACTTCAGGGTGATCGTTTTCAAGTCCTCCAGCGGGATGTTGACGTAGTGGAACTCGGGCGTGCCCAGGATATTGCGGATGCGCCGCAATTCGTAGTGCTTGTTGTAGGGGTGTGTCGGATCATGGGCCAAGGTGACGAATTGGTCGAGATCCACGCCGACGCACTGCTCGTAGAAGCTGAGCGGCGTGTACTCCTTCGCCTCGCCTACCTTGTCGTCCTTATCGACGAATCGGTAGGTGAATTTCACCGGCGGTTCGCCGTAGTTGAGCACCAGAATCCGGTAGATGTCGGCCAGCATCCGCTCTTTTGCCTTGCGCAGCTCCTCCACCGACTTCTTCTCCGCCGCCATCGCCCGCAGTTTCGCCGCATCGATTCGCAGCACGCGTTCCAGCACGCTGTTCATGACGGCCGTGTTCTGCGAAAGTGCCGTCTCCGGCATGATCGACCTCGGCACAACGCCGTGCTTTCGAATCAGCGCCGTTAGGTATTCCCAATAGCCGCCGTCGTTGATGGGGTCCTTCAGCAGGAAGTCCATTTCCCGATCGAACGGCTCGCGATCCCTCATCTCGATCATGTCTTCCAGAAAACAATTTGCCTTTTCCAGCTTATCCCAGAAGGCCAGGAAGCTCTCCGAGAACTGGAAGTCCTTGAGATTGAACTTCTCGATGACCGCGGGGCGGTACACGTTCAGACCGGCGAACATCCAGCATCGTCCGCTGGCTCGCTGGTTTGTGATCTTCTTGCTCTTGATCTTGTGGCTGAATACGTCGTCGTGTGACCGGACGATTTCACGATTCAACGCCAGAGCCTTGAGATCCTCGTTGTTGGTCAACGCGTTGTGCAAGGCACGGCCGGCGCGGTCCAACTTGGCCGACGCCCGCAACTGCTTGGCCAATTCGGGCGACAGCGTGCCATCGCCGGCCGCAAGAGGCCCCGCGACGCAAACCAACACGACTCCCAAGACGGTGACCAGCGCGGTGGACAATCTCATGATACTTCTCCGTGCTTCGAGAACTTCAAACGTGGGGAGGGATTAACAGAACAAGGCGGGGTCGCCGACACCGCGGCGAGCGACTGGGCGGGACGGCGGATTACTTCCTATTCTACCCAGAAGAAAATCTTTTGCAATATCCTGTCATATCGTCCCCCGCGAGCGGGCCGGGCAAGACCACGACCTCCATTTGATCCCCGACCCTTTACGAGCAGAGTCGTCTCACGAGAGTTCGATCCGCCGACCTTCGCGAAAGCCGCGCGCGGCTTCATGCACGATCAGCAGAGCGGTGTAGACGTCGTCGAGATCGGACTTCGTGCATGCTTGGTTTGTCACCGCGCGGTGAAACTCGGAGAGCTGCCGCTCGCCCACCGGGCGTTCACTGTCGAGCGTCTCGAGGTGTCGGCCCGCCTCGTCGAACCAGACAACGGTCGACGGCAGATCGACGAACGCGATACCACTTTCGCAGGAAACCTGGAGTTCGGCCATCGGGCGATAGCTGGCCGCCTCCTGCCACCGCTCGGGTATGTAACGACCGCTGCTGATCTGAGCAACGGGACCGGTCCCGGGGCGTTCTCGATCGGAGAAATCAAGGCTGAGCATCTCGTAGTCTTCCTGTCCCTGGTTTGCCTGCCGCCGATGGACAACGCCGGAAACCCAGGTCGGCCGTCGCCCCATGATGTAACAACACCAGTCGACCAGATCAAGCAGTTCGCGTTTGAAGCGATCTTGGGGCGTAAAACCGCGAGCGCCGCCGGGCAACCCGTTCGTTTGCATGCGATGATGGCAAAACAGCAACTGCGGCGATCCCAGTCCGGTGGCGATCAGCTCCTTCAGCCGCAACGTGCTTGGAGCATGGCGACGATGAAGTTCGGCCATGAAGACGATGCCCGATGCTTCCACTCGGCGTCGAATGATACTTGCCTCCTCCAACTGAAAACAGAGATCCGACCCGCAGTAGGCCGCCTTGCCCGCCGCGCAAGCAGCCAGAAGAGGGAGCGGGCCAAACCAGCCCGGGGAAAAGAGCAGGACCGCATCAACGTCCTCGCGACTGCACAAGGAGTGGTAGCCGTCGACGACAACCGCGCCGAACTCGCGGGCGGCTTCTCGCGCCAAGTGGCCGACGGGGTCGCACACGGCACGGACTTCGAAGCGATCGGCCAACGCACGCAGCGCGGGAGCATGCCGGTGTTCCCAATCGCTCCCGAGGCCCAGGACTCCCACCCGTGTTCTCATGCGACTTCCGCCATCGGACAAAATAAACGAGACACATAAAGTATATCCCAAGTGGGCCGTCGGGCTCAATCGGCACCGGACGAAAGTGGCGAATTGACGGCACGTTAGATGCGGCCGCGGCTAGGCCCCGTGAAAGTCCGCCGAACCAATCCAATCTGACTTCTGGAAAGAGCCCAATCCCCCCAGAGAGCCGAAAAGGCACGACATGAGACACCCTCGCGGCTCACGAAATCGAAAAAGTCATCCCGGGCCCCCTTGTCGCGAGTGCTGTTCGCAGTATATTGGCAAGTTTCGTACCCCGCTTGCTGCCTCGCGCCGAACGTCGCGAACCGGAACCCCCCTTTGGTCTCACATCGTCCCTTTCCTCCCGTAGTTTCCGCCATGTTGATGTTAAGCCTTAGAATTTCTCCCGTGACCGCTCTGACCTTTGCGATCGCCCTCCAAACATCGCTTTTCGCCGCGGAGAGCGAATCCTACCAGAAGGCTCACCACGAGACGATCAAGACCGGTCGCCCGATGATTGTTCTCGTGGGCGCGGATTGGTGTCCGGCTTGTGTCACCATGAAAGACGAGGTGGTTCCGCGGTTGAAGCAGCGCGGCGTCTTGCGAAAGGTGGCCTTCGCGGCCGTTGATCTCGACCGCCAACGGCAGCTTGGCCGAAAGCTGACGGAGGGGGGCCCCATTCCACAACTCATCATGTTTCGCAAGACGTCGGAGGGCTGGCGTCGCCGCACGTTGATCGGCGGGCAAAGCGAGAAGGCCGTCTCCACGTTCATCGCGGAGGGAATCCGCCTCGACCAGGAAGCCAAGCAAAAGGAAGAGTCGAAGGACAAGACCGGCTAACTCGCTTCGTCGCGGTCCAGACCGTAGCGGCGGATCTTTCGGTCGAGCGTCGAGCGTTCGATGCCCAACATCGTGGCTGCCCGACTCTTGTTCCAACTGGTGTGGTCGAGCATGGCCTGAATGTGTTGACGTTCGAGATCGGCCAGCGAAACGGGGTTGAATGACGCACCGGCAACGTCGATGATTGCCCCGGTGCTGCCCGAGGTCGGCAGTTTCGATAGCAGCAAGTCCGACTGGTCGATCATGCGTCCGCGGCAAAGAACCACGGCTCGCTCGATCACATTCTTGAGCTCTCGGACGTTGCCCGGCCACCGATAGCGGATCAACTGCTGCATCGCGTCGTCGGTAAAGCCCTCGATACGTCGACCCGTTTCCCCGACGTACAGGCGAAGAAAGTAATGAGCCAACTCGGGGATGTCCTCGACCCGCTTCCTCAGGGCGGGGACCAGTATCTCCAGGACATGAAGCCGGAAGTACAGATCGCGTCGAAACAGGCCGTCGGCGACGTCTTGTTCCAAATCGCGGTTCGTGGCCGCGATTACCCTCACGTTGACCTTGATCGGTTTGTTGCCTCCGACTCGCTCAAAGGGATGTCCCTCGAGAACGCGAAGGAACTTGGCTTGAATTCCCGGGCTCATTTCGCCGATCTCGTCGAGCATGATCGTGCCGCCGTCGGCTGCCTCGAACTTGCCGATCTTGCGCTCCGTGGCGCCGGTGAACGCCCCTCGCTCATGGCCGAACAACTCGCTCGCCAGCAGATCCTCGGAGAGCGCCGCGCAGTTGAGGCAAACAAACGTGTTCTTACTCCGGCCGCTGGAATAATGCACGGCGCGGGCGACGAGCTCCTTGCCCACGCCGCTTTCGCCGCGAATCAAAACGGTCGCGTTCGAAGAAGCCGCGCGACCGATTTCCTCCATCACCTTCTGGACGCCGTCGCTGCTTCCGATGATCTCGCTCTTGACTCGCAGTTGTTCCCGGAGTTGGAGGTTCTCGTCGCGCGCCTGCGTGAGATTCTCGGCCAACTCCTGTCGCTGTCGAAGGTTGATGACGGACAGGGCAACCGTATCGGCGACGGCCAGGGTGAATTCGAGATCGTCCGGATCGGGCACCCGACGCGAGTCGGTCGAATAGAGGTGGATCAACCCGAGAACCTTTTTACCCTGTCGCACGGGCGCGCAAATGACGCTCGTGGCGTGGATTTCCCCCTTGCTGTCGCGGGTACCGAGGGTGCTGTCGCCCATGATGTTCCGAGCCAGGACGGCCTCGCCCTCGCGCATCACGGTCGTGGCCAGAAACTGCGACACGGGATGATATTCTTGCTTGGCCGTGCTGCGCGACGCGACGACCGCAAGATCGGCGCCCCGAATGTCGCGCGATTCGCGAGGAAGCAGTAAAAGCGCGCCGGTGTCGGTTCTGGTGTTCTCAAATAGTCCCGACAGTGCGAGGTTGGCCAGGCCGACCGGGTCGGATGCCTTGCCGAGTTCGTAAGCGAGCCGGCACAGTTTTGCCGCCGCGATCCCTTTAGACGAGACGCCCGACTCGTCCTCGTCGACTTGTCCTGGTTCGAGAAACTTCGTCTGGCCGCGGCGATGCGTGATGGTGGTCGGTTGGTAGTCGCCCAGCACGCTTTCGGCGTCGCCATTGGCCTCGGTGTGCAGGACGTCTTCCTCGGACGGTTGCAGCAGGGCGGTTGAGGGATCGTCGAAAGCCTGGGTAAGATGATGGACGAACACGAGCTGCGATCGCCCAACCCGAATGATGTCGGCCGGCTGGAGCATCCAGTCGCCGGTAACTCGCTGCTCGCCGACGAGCGTGCCGTTGCGGCTTTCGAGGTCGCGCAGTATCCACTGCCCCTCGGACATAAAGATCTCGGCATGGTTTCGGCTGCACCGGTCGTCCTTGATGACGATCTGGTTCGTCGCGGCTCGGCCGATGGTAACCGCCTGGCCGGGAACCAGACGGAACACGTCGGTCCATTTCAGGCCGNNCCGTATGGAAAATGAAAAGTCCGTCGGAAGCGAAAAAGGCTCCAAACTTAACCTTACCCAACCAACCCCCTTCCCGGCAAGGCTCGACCTGGCCGAAACACCCAAAAGCGGGGCATGGTTTGGCACCCGGTCTGACGATCAGGCCGTTTGGGGGAGATTTCCTTGCAGCCGGCTCCCCCGCGAGTTACGATAGTAGAGACACCTGTCGCACGACGGCTTGAGGTGTTACAGCGCCGGCGGCACGCGCCGCTTGAGATTGCCGGAATAGAGCAAGGCCCGGTGAAAGGCCCTGTCTAATTGTTCATTGCCTGACGCCGCGAGAAGGAGAAAAGCGTTATGCCGTACCAAGGCCTACCCCTCGATCGTTGTTTCCGCCGATTTGCTTTCGGAGCCCTCGTGTCTTGTCTCATGACTGTGTGCGCCTCCGAGCTCATGGCTCAGGATAGCGGTTTGCTTTACACACGGCCGCCCGCGGTCGGCGGCATCGCCGTCAATGCCGAAGGCGTTCTAAGCAACGCAACGGTCGACGATACGGGCCGCTTGGCCCGGTTGATGAAGAAGACGCTCCGGCCTGTGCCGTCCGATCTGGCCCAAGCGACCGACATGCGCATGGTTTCGCTGCGGAAGCTTGAGGAGGCGATTGCGTCGGCCATTGAGAAGGGTGAGCCGCTTTCCGACGAAATTCGATATCTCGCCGGCTTGCAGGAAATCCAATACGTCTTCGTCGATCACGAGTCGCGCGACATCATCCTCGCGGGACCGGCCGAGGGATGGGCAGTCAACGCGAAGGGAGCTGTCGTCGGCGTCGAGACAGGCCGACCGGTCATGCTGCTCGACGACCTGCTCGTGGCTTTGCGGACCGCGCGCCCGGCAATGACCGAAGTGATTAGTTGCTCGATCGACCCAACTCCCGAGGGTTTGAATCGTCTGCGCGAGTATACCGAAAATCTCGGTCCCGTCGCCGACCGCCGCAAAGCCATGGCGTCGTTCAAGGAGTTGTTGGGGCCGCAGAAGATCACCGTCACGGTCGTGCCCGACACGAGCCATTTTGCCCGGGTCATGATCGCCGCCGACTATCGAATGAAGCGTTTGGGCATGAATCTCGATCAATCGCCAGTCAAGGGATTGCCCAGCTACTTGCAGATGCTCAAGACCACCGGGGTGGGGGCGAACGACATGTTCCCGCGATGGTGGCTGGAACCGCGATACGAATCCGTGACGCGCAGCCCCGACGGGTCGGCCTGGGAGTTGCACGGCGCCTCGGTGAAGACCATGACCGAAGCCGATTTCTTCAATGCCGCCGGCCAGAGGGAACAGTCGGTCGAGGCCAACCCGGTCGCGAAGGCATGGGCCGACAATTTCACCGACAAATACGACGAGCTGGCCGTGGCCGATCCGGTTTTCGGCCAGCTTCGCAACTGCATGCAGATGGCCATTGTCGCCGCACTGATTGTCAAGGAGGATCTCGCGGGCAAAGCCGGCTACAGTCTCCCGACGCTGCTCGACCCAACCGACGTCGAAATCGAGAAGCTGCCGGCGCCGAAGCAAGTGGATTCGGTCGTCAGTTCGCTGAAGGTGAACCGCAACGATTGGCTTGTGAGCACATCGGGCGGCGTGTCGATCAATTCCTATGCGGCCCTGCAACAGGTCAAGGAGAATGCCTCGCTCGCGGCCGTTCGAGAGAAGGCGACCGGGAAGCAATCGACCACGTGGTGGTGGAACTGAACCCGGCCGACGCCGCGGCCGCGATAGTCGCCTTTCGCTCCGCGAAAGTAGCGATTCGTCCTAGCGAGATCGCGTGCGGAAATGCGTCACCGTGGCCGCCGCTAAGAAGTCGCGCGGATGCGGCAAAACGAAGCACACACAGCGAGGGATGGCCGCCACGGGTTGCCATCCCTCCGTTTTTTGCCCCTTTCCTGTTTGACAGATCAGAGGCAACCGCGGTGAGGCCGGTTTTCCGGCCCACGGCCGGGAACCGCCGTTGCTTGGAGTCCGTACAATGAATGCGAGGGTGCCTGCGTCAGATAGGCTATTGCTGCCCGACATCTCAGGGGTGGGCAAGCCACCCCTGCCACCCTGAGTAGTATCCTGTGCCACCCTGAACGAGTTCACGGCGTGCGGCGTTGAGCGACCGTTCGATCCACCTACACACTTCAATTGGCCATGCCCAGGCTTTCACGAATGAACATTCTCGACCATCGGAAGCGAGAACCCGTTGCATCCGGAGCAAGGACTTACCGCCGACCGACGCGAACGGGGCGGTTTCGTCGTGAACGTCCGGATGGGCCGGCCCGTGCGGGTGTGCTGGGAACGGTCCTGCTGTTGGCCTTCGTTCTTGTGCCACCCTCGCCGGCGCAAACTTCGACAAAGGCTTCTTCGCCGCAGCCAGCCAAGGCGGCGGTTGATGACGCCGGTCGGAACGCCAAATCGCCCGAAACCTCGTTCGAACAACGATTGCTCGCCCTTCACGACAAGAACCGGCTCTTCCTGGGCGTCGAGTATCCGGTCTTGCGAAAACTCCATGCCGAAGTGTTCGAGCAGACTCATCAGGCGGACATTCGCCGGGGCTTGGGGGGTAACGCCAGGAAGATGGCCGAGTGGTTCGCGAAATACCCGGACATCAAGGAGGAGTTCTTCACGGCGATCGATCCGAAGCACGACGACGTGGCCGGCGCAATCAGGCTTTTCAGCCAACTGGTCGAGACATTTCCCGACGCCCTTCCAGACCATGCCGATGCGGCGATCGCCGTGGCCCTGGTCTGGGACGACCCCCGGGGCGCGGGCGTGCAAGACTATCGCGGACACCAACGACGAGCGAAGGCCGAGCTGCCGTCGGGCGGCATCGGCGCGATGGAGAACTTCAAGTATCTCTTGGACGCCCGGAGCGTTTTGGAGGGGCGCGAGCGTTTCCTGCCTTGGGAGTTTCTCGTCTTGGTGGTCAATCACCGCACGCCGCTCGACGAGCGACGCTGGGCCGTGCATAACTATCTCGGCAAACGAGCCATGATCGGCAAGTGCTATCACGACGTTCCCTACGATAACATCATGTTGGAGACGGGCAGCAAGAAGGCCAGGCTCAACGGACAAGTCTACACCCTGGCCAACATTCGGCAGTTTGGCGGCGTGTGCGCGATGCAGGCCGACTTCGCCTCTCGTGTCGCGAAGAGCCTCGGCGTGCCCGCCGCCTATGTCGGCGGCGAATCTCGCGGTGGGGAAAACCACGCTTGGGTGATGTGGGTCGAGTTGCTCGCCGTCGCGCCCGGTCGAATCTCATTCAAGCTCGAATCTCATGGACGCTATAGAGGCGACCATTATTACGTGGGCCATCTTCGCGATCCGCAAACCGGTCTTCGTATTACCGATCGGCAACTGGAACTTCGGCTGCACAACGTCGGACTCAGCGCCCAGAATCGGCGACACGCGGCCCTGATCATGAAGACCTATCCGGTTCTCTGCCGCCATCCAGAAATGGACATTGCCGCGAAACTCCGTTTTCTCAATAACGTGATCCGGCTTTCACCGGGCAATGAGGAGGCGTGGCTTGCGATCGCTCGCATGTCGAAGGACGGCCAATTGACCAGGCGACACCGCACGATCATGGTCGGCACGTTCGATCGGTTGTTTCGCACCTTCGCGCATTTTCCCGACTTCACGTGGACTGTATTCGACAATCTCGTGGCCTTCGAGGACCGGCCGAAACAACGTGCCGATCTCTACAAACGGCTCGTGGCAATGTATGTTTCAGCCCAACGGCCCGACCTGGCTTGTGAAGCCGTTTTGAAATACGCCGACTGCCGGTTGGAGCAAAAGCAGGCGAAAGAAGTAATTCAAGGTCTGGCAAGCACGATCATGACGTTTCCCGACGAGGGGCGTTATGTTCCCAAGATGCTCGACAAGCTCGAGGCGGTGTGCAAGCAGGTCTCGGGGGGCGACGCATACTTGCTCGACTTCTACCAGGGCTTCCTGCCCAAGGTGCCCCGAACACGCGGCGGCCGCGCCAGCCCATACTGCAAACGCATGTACCAACGAGCCATCGAGCGATTCCAAGCGGGCGGACGCGCCGAGCAGGCGCGCTATTGGCAGGCCGAACTGGCAAAGCTCGATCCGTCGTAGCCGTGGAGTGCGTCCGCTCTCGCGTTGCCATTGACCCCGGCGTCGACTTCGCAGATCGCATCCTTCGGCATCATTCTCGCTCTGCCAAGCATCCCGACAGGGGGGCTTCTGATGGAATTCGACCCACTACGTGACGAGAAGGTAAGGTAGCCCAAGTCGTGAAAGGGATGTATACTGAGCAGCTCCTGGATCGTCACGGCACTCTTCCGGAGGATCGCCCGCGTGTTTGGACTATCGATTGCTGATATCATCGTCATCGCACTCTATTTCGGGGCAGTCTTGGCGATTGGCGTCTGGAGTTCGCGACGCATCAAGAATCAGGAAGATTTCTTTCTCGCCGGACGCGGTTTTGGCAAGCTCGTCCAGACGTTTGCTGCTTTCGGCCAGGGAACGTCGGCCGACAGCGCCGTCGGCGTTACGACGACCGTGTTCAGCAACGGCGTCTCGGGCATGTGGGCCTCGTTACTCTACCTGTTCGCCACCCCGTTCTATTGGGTCACCGTTCCATGGCTGCGCCGTCTGCGTGTATTGACGACCGGCGATTTCTACCAAGAGCGGTACGGTTCGCGGGCCATGGGCGCCGTTTATGCGCTGATCGCGTCGATCGGGATGATGGGATTCATTGCCGTTGGATTCTCGGCGATGACCAAGACGATCGTTGCGATCATCCCGAAGGCAATCGACCAGTACACCGACGCCGATCGCGCCGCCTATGAAACGGCGTTGGCGAGTCATCTCGCGCTGGTCGACGACGAACGCGCCGCGGGCCAGATGCTTACGCTCGATGAGCTGCGGCGGCGTGACCAGATTCAGGCAACTTCGGTCGAGTCACGCACGGAGGGCGAGGCGGCCGAACTCGATCTTCTGTTGCATAAACGGCCCGCCAAGACGATTTCTCATGCGAGCGAGAGCACCCTCATTTGGCTTGTGTGCCTGGTCGTTCTACTCTATGCGGTGGCCGGTGGGCTTGAAGCCGCGTTCTTGACCGACACGTTGCAGGGCGTGTTCATCATTTTCCTCTCCTTCATGCTCATTCCGTTCGCCTGGGCCAAGATTAACGCAATTTATGGCGGGCACGGCGTAACGGGAGCGCTGGAAACGATTCACCGAAAACTGCCGGAGTCGTTCTTCGATATTCTCGGTTCACCGAACACGACGATCGACTTCGCGTGGCACTATATTCTGGCCATTTCGGTCATGAGCCTCTTTAACGTACTGACCCAGCCGAACGCCCTGGTGGCCAGCGGGTCGGCGAAGGATGAATACGTCGCTCGCTACGGCTTCACGGTGGGCTCGCTCATGAAGCGTGTTTGCACGGTTCTTTGGGGCGTACTCGGCTTGGCGGCGGTGGTGCTTTATGGCAGCGAGGTACATCATTCGGACCTGGTTTGGGGATACGCCACGCGAGATCTTCTCGCGCCGCTGGGGCTGGGCTTGGTGGGGCTGATGATCGCGTGCTTGATGGCCGCGCTCATGTCGACGGCCGATTGCCTGATGCTGACGTGCTCCAGTCTGTTGACGCACAACCTTTATTGCGTGCTCATTCCGGGCCGGAGTGAACGGCATTACGTGTGGGCCGGCCGAGTCTTTGGGGCGATTATCCTGGTAGGAAGCGCCCTGCTGGCCACGCAGTTCGACACAATCCTCCAAATGCTCAAATTCATCTGGGAGTTCCCCGTCATGCTCGCGCCGGCCCTATGGCTGGGCGTGAAATGGCGAGGCGCGAATCGAAACGGCGCGTGGGCCTCGATCATCGTCGGAGGTCTATTATTCTTCGTCGTCCCCAACGTTCTCCCGGCGGTCGTGCCAAGCCTGAAGACCAACGAGTATCTGCTGGGCACCACTCAACCCTCGCCCGTCGTCCGCACCTACACGGCGGGCGAACATGACGTCCGAGTTCGTCTGGCAGAGATTCAAGCATGGGAGCAACTCGACGCCGAGGGCAAGGCCACGACGCCGCGAAAGCAAGAGTTGCGAGTCGGCGAGGAGTTCGAGACGACCTTCGTTCTGCCTCGAAAGAGCCTCTTCTGGTTTCAAGACATCTCCGTCGATCGGAACGGCCGCCGTGTCGGGCAGGGAAGCCTCAATCTCGAACTGGTCGCTCTCGATCTGGCGGGTTGGGATCTATCGCAAAACACGCATGCTTTGAACCAAACCGTTCGTATTGTGATTCGCGTTCTGGTTCCGTTTGGACTCATGTATTTTGTTTCGCTGTTCTTCCCCCACCGCGACCCGAAGGTCGTGGATCCCTTCTTCGCGAAGATGCGAACCCGGGTGCGAACCGATCGCGAAGAGGACGCCCGCGAAGTGGCCCTGTCGCTGGCGAATACCGATCGGTATCGCGAGCGACTGCTGTTTCCGAATTCGCAATGGGAGTTGTTCAAATGGGATCGCGAGGACGTCGCCGGTTTCCTGCTGACCGCGTTGGCGATTGCCATCATTCTGTTGCTGACACAGGTTTTTGTGTCCCTTGGCGGATGATCAAAGGTGGATTGTCACGAGGAAACAGAGAGCCGGCTTAACCTATCCAACCGCATGGCGTTGAGATGAATTACGCAAAAAATGAGCTGCTGGGAAACACACCCTTGCCCGTCGATATCGTGCTTGGGCCATCGTGGTGGAACCGCCACGAGGGCATTACGTTCGACGAGGACTTTTTCTTCCATCCGGCGCGCCGCGTCGAGGTCGAACGGAAGATGGAAAAAGCCCTGCACGATCGGTGGGGACGCTTCGGGCTTGGCGCCGATTACGACAAGGACCTGCCGGTGGTCGGCCCCGTGCATCTGGCGGCGGGCTATCTGATTTCCGAGATGCTCGGCTGTCGCGTCGATTATCTGGAGGCGGCGGCTCCCCAGGTCATTCCCGCCGACATCGCCGAATTGCGGGTTTCGCCCGAGGCGGCCTTCGAGAGTCCGGCATTCCGGCGGTTCACCGAACTGACCGATGGGCTGAAGGCGCGGCACGGGGCCCTGTTGGGCGACGTCAATTTCGCGGGGATTCTCAACACGGCGATCGATCTTCGCGGGCAAACGCTGTTCATCGACATGATCGACCAGCCCAAGGAGGTTGAGACGCTTCTCGCGGGAATCGGCGAGGTCATCGAGCGATTCACCGACAAGATGACCCGCGAGACAGGCACCACCTCGATCAGCGTCAATCGCGTGGTCCGCCATTTCCCGCAACCGATCTACTTGCACAGCGAGTGTTCGCACGTGATGATCTCGACCTCGCAGTACGAGAAGTTTCTAATGAAGTACGACACGGCCTGGAGCGAGTTCCATCGCCCGTTCGGCATCCATTATTGCGGCGAGGATCCGCACCGATTTGCCCGCGTGTTCGCCCAACTGCCGCACCTCGATTTTCTGGACGTCGGCTGGGGCGGCGACGTTGCCGTGCTGCGCGAGCACCTGCCCGACACGTTTCTCAACATCCGTTACAGCCCGGTTGAGATCGTCAAGCAGTCGCCCGACGAAATCTGTGATACGCTGCGCCGCCTGGTCCACGCTTCGGGTAATCCGTACCTGACCGGCGTGTGCTGCATCAACATGGACGACCAGGTCACCGACGAACAAGTGACGACCATTTTCGAGACGGTCGAGTCGTTGCGGAACGAGTACGGGGTCGCGTAACGCTATCGGCACATCGCCTGAACCAGCCCTTCGGCTTTGTGCCAGGTCTCCTCGTATTCGCGGCGAGGGTCACTCTGGGCGACGATGCCGCCGCCGACGGGAGCCTGCCACCAACCGCGCCCAGCGGTGATCGTGCGTATCAAAATGCTCAGGTCCATCGAACCGTCGAAACCGATGTATCCCAAAGAGCCGCAGTAGGGGCCCCGGGCGGTCGGTTCGAGCTCGGCGATGATCTCCATCGCGCGGACCTTCGGAGCGCCGGTGATCGAGCCGCCGGGCATCGCGGCCCGAAGCAGGTCGAGCGGCCCGCGATCTGCCTCCAACCGGCCTTCGACGACCGAGACGAGGTGGTGGACGTGGCGATAGGATTCGAGCCGACACAGGTCGCGAACCCGCACGCTGTCGATTTGGCAGACGCGCGAAAGATCGTTTCGCAGCAAGTCAACGATCATGACATTCTCGGCCCGATCCTTCCCGCTGCGGCACAACTCGTCGCGGGCGGCCTGATCGACGGCGTGGTTGGTCGATAGGGGACGGGTGCCCTTGATGGGGCGTGTCTCAACCAGCCCGTCGCGAACGCTCAGAAATCGTTCGGGCGACGCACTGACGATCTGAAAGTCCCCCAGGTCGAAAAAGCCGGCGAAGGGGGCCGGATTCAGATCTCGGAGGCGTAGGTAGAGCGAGACAGAATCTTCGACGGCCGGGTGAAGAAGCCGTTGAGCCAGGTTGACCTGAAAGACATCGCCTGCCCGGATGTATTCGATGACCCTCGCGACGGCTGCGAGAAATCCGGCCTCGGAGAAGTTGCTTGTCAGTGAGCCGCGGCCGAGTGTCGAATGTTGCGGCGCAATCTGATCGGGCGAGACGGTCGAGTGTGTCGAGGCAGTCTTCGGATGTAAGCGGTCGGGGCCCGCCGGCCGTTCCAGTTCGCCGCGGAATTGGGCCAGTCGTTCGGCCGCTCGCTGAGCTCTCGCCGTGGGTTCCGTTTCGGGAAGCCCCTGCGAGATGATCCACGCTCTGCCCGTCGCGTGGTCGAATGCCAGGACCACGTCGTAAAGGCCGATGGCCAAGGCCGGGATGCGAAATTCGTCGAACCGAGGCGAGGGGAGTCGTTCGAACCACCGTCCAATATCGTAGGAGAACAATCCGGCCGCGCCCCCCTGGAAAGGCGGCAGATCAGCGCGGCAGGCCGTGCGGTTCTCGACGAGGAGCCTTTCGAGCGACGCCAGCGCGTTTGGCTCCTTGGGCATCGCGTGCAGAAACCAGAACGGATCGGCCGTGACGAAGGAATAGCGTCCCACCTCGTCGACGGCCATCGCACTATCGAGAAATAGACAGTGGGGGCTCCCGGCGAGACGTGCGAAGACATCCACGGGCGAGGGCGCCGGGGTCAGTTCTTCGACGAGAGGAAGAAGTTCGTGCGGCATTTCTTTGGTTCGATCACCACACGATGCGAACACCCGGACGCGCGTAATGGTGGTGATAGCGATGGTACGGCGGTCCATAGAAGGGAGGACCGTATCCGTAGTGGTATTCCTGCACAACGACCGGCGCTGGAGCCGCCTCGCGGACCACGGTCGTGGTTTGCGGGGGGGGCGACGTCTGCATCGCGTCGATCACGGCGGCGCTGACCCCGTGCTGTTTGAGCATGATCAAATCATTGGCGTCCGGCGGCGCGACCATGCCGCGAGCGCGGATGTGGTTGACGATCAACTGTTCGTCGACGCTGGCGTTGGTCATGGCGATGACCTCCTCGCGCGTCACGGTGCCAGCCGCCACCTGGCGGCCAAGCTGCTGCTCGATCATGGCGCGATTGCGGGCCTCGGCGTCGTCCATTTCGGTGCCGATGATGGCCCCGGTCAGCGCCCCAACGCCCGCGCCGATGGCGGTGCCCGCCGCGGCGTTGCCGCTGGCGTCGCCAATCAGAGCTCCCATGCCGGCACCGAGAAGACCGCCGCCCACCGCGCCGCGATCGGCGTGATAAGGCGATCGACACCCCGAGACCGTCAGAAACACAAAGGATAGCATCAAAACACGCGAGATTCCATTATTCGCAAGCACCTTCGTCTCCTTCATCCCAAGCTGACTGACCGCGCACGGGCGGTCAACGAAGGGACGGATTATCGGTGCTTTCGCGTTTCAGGTCAACAAAGGAATCTGTCGGCTTGAGTACGCCACCCCGCAGGTTTGGGGGGGATCGACAACAATGCACCATAAATGGCGAAAATAGAAAAACAAGGAAGTTGAGGGCGGCCGTGGAGGAATTTTATTGTTTATGAGACTCGGTATAATGAAGCTCTCGTTGGAAAGCTTGGTTGTCTCCTGGGAGTCTCGATCGATGACACGTGTCCGCGCGGCCGTTGGCTCGCTGAACCAAACGCCCTTGGACTGGGACGGCAATCGCGATCGGATCGTCGAGGCGATCGACGCGGCCCGAACGGCTGACGCCTCGGTTTTGTGCCTGCCCGAGCTTTGCATTTCGGGCTACGGGTGCGAGGACGCCTTCGGCGCGGCCGGCGTGGCGGCGACCGCGCTGGACATGCTCGCCCAGATCGTGCCGCACACAAGTCAGATGGTTGTCGCCGTCGGACTGCCACTGCTCCACGATCAGGCGCTGCTCAACGCCGCGTGCGTCATGGTCGACGGCCGGATAGTCGGTTTCACGGCCAAGCAGATTCTGGCCGGCGAGGGGCTCCACTACGAACCCCGTTGGTTCAAGCCGTGGCCTGCCGACGCCCGCGACACGGTCGTTGTCGGCGGCGAGGCGTACCCGGTTGGCGACCTTGTGTTCGACTGCGGAGGCGTGCGAGTCGGCATCGAAATCTGCGAAGACGCTTGGGCCGTGAATCGGCCGGCGGTCGGCGCGGCGATGCGCGGGGCGGATCTGATCCTGAATCTCAGCGCCAGCCACTTCGCTTTCGGCAAGTTCGAGACCCGCAAAAGGCTCGTGGTCGAGAGTTCCCGCTCGCTCGACGTCAGCTACGCCTACACAAACCTGCTCGGAAACGAGGCGGGGCGCGTGATCTACGACGGCGGCGGTCTGATTGCCTCGTCGGGCCAGCTTCTGGCCCAAGGACCGCGGCTCTCGTTTCGGCCGGTCCAGGTGACGTCGGCGGTGATCGACGTCGCGGCCACTCGCATGGCGCGAACCCGCTCGCGACACTGGTCGACGGCCCGCGTGGGCGGCAACAACTTGACCGTGGCGTCGGCCTTCTCCTGGCCCGAATTGGAGCCAACGAGCGCGACGCCGTCGATCGAGCCCTGGGAGTCGAGTCCGAATCTGAAGGAAGAGGAGTTTCTCCGCGCCGTCGGGCTGGGACTGTTCGACTATCTGCGAAAAAGCCGCTCGCACGGGTTCGTGGTGAGCCTCAGCGGCGGCGCCGATTCGTCCTGCGTGGCCTGTCTTGTCGCGCTGATGGTCGAAATGGCCGCCGGCGAATTGGGCCCCGAGCGATTCACCGAGGCGTTGGGCGACCCGCCTGGGCTCAGGACCACCGCGACGACGGCCAAGCGCGTCGAGGCATTGTTGCACTGCGTCTATCAGGCAACGCGCAACAGCAGCGAGACGACCCGCGGCGCGGCGGTCGCCGTGGCCGAGGCGATCGGCGCTCGCATGTCGTGCCTCGACATCGAGTCGCTCGTCGCCGATTATCGGGCCAAGATCGAGGCGGCAATCGGCCGCGAATTGAGTTGGGCAACCGACGATTTGGCCCTACAAAACATCCAAGCCCGCGCTCGTGCTCCGGGCGTGTGGCTGCTGGCCAATCTGAACCGTGCGTTGTTGCTGGCAACCAGCAACCGGAGCGAAGCGGCCGTCGGCTACGCCACGATGGACGGCGACACATGCGGCGGGCTGAGCCCAATCACCGGCGTCGACAAGGCATTCTTGCGCGAGTGGCTCGTCTGGCTCGAAAAGCAGGGTCCCGTGGGACTGCATCCAATCCCCGCATTGGCCGCCGTAAACCGACTCGCGCCGACGGCCGAACTGCGACCCGGCGAGGCCCATCAGACCGACGAGGACGACCTGATGCCCTATCCGGTGCTCGACGCGATCGAGCGTGCGGCCATCCGCGACAAGCAAATGCCCGTCGAAGTTTTCCGGCTCATGCGGTCGCGATTCGCCGATTACACGATCGAGCAGCTTCGGGCTTGGGTCGAGCGGTTTTTCCGGCTCTGGTGCCAAAACCAGTGGAAGCGCGAACGCTACGCCCCTTCGTTCCATTTGGATGACGAGAATCTCGACCCGAAGACGTGGTGCCGGTTTCCCATTCTCTCAGGCGGTTTCCAGCGCGAGTTGTACGAGCTGCGTGAGTATGTGGCCCGACTACCGCGCGCCGCTGAGCGTTTGTAGCATAGCCGCCCTCGGCTGTGCGGACGTAGCTTAGCCGCCCCCGGCTGTGCGGCCATGCGGCGTTTTATCAAATTCCACAACCGAGGGCGGTTGTGCTACATCACGAAACGCACTCCGAGTCTTCATCGAGGTTCAAGACGCGCCGATAGACTTGCGCCGTGCCCCGCGCCATGGCTCGATCCGAGAATCGGTCGGCGTGGCGCTCGACGGCGCTGCGGCTGACGGCCGACCAGTCGACGCGGGCCTCGATGAACTCGCGGACGGCCGAGGCCAACTCGGCCGGGTCGCCCGGCTCAACGATCAGGCCGTCGAGGTGGTCGCGAATCGCCTCCGACGTACCTTCGACGCGAGTGGCAATGACCGGCACGCCGGCGGCCATGGCTTCGAGAACCACCATCGGCATTCCCTCGCCGAAGAGACTCGGCAGGACAAACAGGTCCATTCGGTGAAGCTCGCGGTCCACATCGCGAGTGAACCCGGTCCACTCGACGGCGTCGGGCACACCCAATTCGGCGGCCGTTTGCTTCAACTCCTGTTCGTGCCGCGACGTTTCGAAGCCGCCGACGGCCAGCAGTCGAACGGGCAGCCCGTCGGCTCGCAGCGCGGCCAGCGCTTTCAAAAGCACCTCGGTTCCCTTGCGCGGCCGGAACAGGGCGATCGTGCCCAGAGTCCAGTCGAGCCGCCCCGCGTCGCGTCCCGGGCGAACAACTCTTTGGGGCACGCCGTTGGGCACGACAAAGACCTTGGCCGGATCGACCCCGCCGGTGATCGTGTCGCGCGCGAGGCTCCGCGAGACGGCAATCACGGCCGATGCCCGACGCAGGCAGATGCGTTCGATTTGGGCGTTGATCCGGTTTCGCATCCCCCGGGTCGAGTCGCGCGAAGCCGGGCTGTGGACGTGGTAAACCATCGGCACCCGGGCCGCGGCCGAGGCGATCGCCGCCAGCATTGCGGTTCGCGGCGTGTGCGCATGAACCAACTGGTAGCGTTCGTCGCGAAGCAGTCTCGTCAGGCGTGCCACCGGCCGAAGATCCATCCGCCCGGCCATCCGTAGATCGTGCAGCGGCGAGTCCTGCGACCGGCGTATCGCCGGAAACTGGCCCGTCTTGAGACAGGCGAACGCCACGTCGAAACCCAACGAGGGCAGTTGACCGGCCAACAAATCCTGAACCCGCTCGGCCCCGGCGTAGTGCTCCCCGTTGATCACGTGGAGCACGCGAGCGACCGTCGGCTGGGGGGGCGGTGCGTCGTGCGACGGATTCCAATCGATCAGAGATAAAGGGCCCATGCGAACAATCCTGAGGGTGGCAATGTCTTGGAAAAGATACGTTGCCAAACGTGGTCCGGAGGGCAAGATAGGGGGACGATTCGCGCGGCTTTGCCAGTTGAACGAATCGTTCCGAAGACTTGGCACCGCGAAACGGGGTTGCTACAGTGTGTTTTTGTTGTAAGAACATGCTTGAAAGAGGGTGCCACGAGCATCTTGCCCGTGCGTCTCGAAGGGAACTAGACCGAATGTCCGAAAAACCGCTTCCACGATTGGCCATAACGATGGGCGACCCGGCGGGCGTTGGGCCCGAGTTGTGCCTTCGTCTGCTGGCCGAACCTCGCGTGCTGGCCCGATGTGTGCCGGTAGTGTTCGGCGATTCCGACGTAATGCGCCGCGCGGCCGACGCCGGTGGGCTGGCGTTTCCCCGCGACGTCGAAATCCGTTCGGCCGCCGAGTCGCCGGACGGATTGCGCGGCATCGAGCGACCCTCCGTCCTCGATTTCCACGCCGTCGATGCGGCAGCCGTCATGCCGGGCAAGGTTGACGCGGCCTGCGGGCGGGCCGCGTTTTGCTATATCGAAGCGGCCATCCGGGCGGCCCTGGCCGGCGACGTGGCCGCCATCGTCACCGCGCCGATCCATAAGGAAGCCCTTCGAGCGGCGGGTGTGCCGTTTCCGGGCCATACCGAGATTCTCGCCGACCGCACCGGCACGGAAAACTTCTGCATGATGCTCACGTCCGAGAAAATCACCGTCAGTCTGGTGACGACGCACGTGGGGCTGCGCGACGTGCCCGGCCAACTCACCGCCGAGCGGATCGGTCGCGTGGTCGACCTGACCGCCGCGGCCATGCAGAGGATTCGCCGACGACGGCCCCGGCTGATTGTTTGCGCGTTGAATCCGCACGCCGGCGAGGGGGGCCTGTTCGGCCGGCGCGAGGAAGAGCATTTCATCGAGCCGGCGGTTCGCGCGGCTGCCGAGCGAGGAATCGAAATCGTGGGGCCGTTGCCGCCCGACACGGCCTTTCTGCCCGAGCGACTGGCCTGGGCCGACGCCCACGTGTGCATGTATCACGATCAGGGGCTCGTGCCTATGAAGATGCTTGCGTTCGACGAAGGGGTCAACGTGACGCTTGGCCTGCCGATCGTCCGCACGTCGGTCGACCACGGCACCGCCATGGACATCGCCTGGAAAGGCATCGCGCGGGTAGAAAGCCTCGTTCAAGCCACGCTGCTCGCCGAGCGTCTGTCGCGTCAAGAAGAACGGTAGGGACGCATGAGAGCCGTAACCGTACGGTGGCGTCGGAACGCACCTCCCACACCAACCCGAAGCGCTAGCGAGAGGACACCACAGCCATCACGACACACATTGAGAACACACCACGAGAGTACGAGGACACGAGGATCGACAGGCAAGGCAAACGGCACGCTGGTGCAAACCTGCCAGGCAAGGCCTGCATCCTGCATTGGCAAGCCATCCACCCAGCATGGGCACAAGCTACGTGCTGAGGCTGTCCATAGGGTGGCGTCCGTGCCCCTACCACCCGTAAATCCACTACAAACGGATCATGTCGGCCGGGTCGCTTGGTCGAAACAAGAGACGAGGAGTACTCGGAGGTCGCCGGGCGTTCGGCAATTGCGCGAACCGCTTGGCCCCCCAGTTGCGGTTGCCGGGCCCGTGCCCGAGTGCCAAGACCACCCACTTGTTTCGAGGGTTATTGCGATGCGTTGCCACCGAATTCTGGTTCTGTTCGCCGTGTCTGTCGCCTGTTTCGCATTCCATGCCGGGTCGGTCGAACGGGCCCGCGCCGAGGAGACCAACCCGACCTTGGTCAAGGCATTGTCGCTCGTGCCGAGCCAACAAGGCGTCGACTACGACCGGCCTGAAACGCCGGAATGCCAGATTGCGGAGATCAAGGACCCGAAGACCGACCGGGTTGTCGGTTATCTAGTGACCTCGCGCGACGGCATGACGCTTCGCCGGTTCGTCAACACGAACGGCGACGCATTGGTCGATCGCTGGAGCTACTACAAGGATGGGTTGGAGGTGTTCCGCGACATCGACACGACCGGCGACGGCAACGCCGATCAATGCCGCTGGTTCAACACGGCCGGCTCGCGCTGGGGCATCGAGATGAGCCCCGAAGGCGTGATCGGCCGCTGGAAGAGCATTTCGCCCGAAGAAGTCTCGGCCGAGGCGGTGGCCGCGCTGGCGGCGAAGGATTGGCGGCAAATGGAGCGGTTGATTCTGACCGCCCAAGAAGCCCAGTCGCTCGGGTTGGAGAAGGAAAAGCAGGCCGAATTGCTCAAGCGGCTCTCGTCGCTCAAGACGGCCTTTGAGGCGGCCGTTCGAGGCGACAAGGCCCTTCCCTCCGACGCCAAGTGGGGGCAATTCTCCGGCGGCATGCCCGGCGTCGTTCCCGGCGAGGCCGACGCGATGGCCAATGATTTGACCGTGTACGAAAACGTGGCGGCGGTCGTGCAGGCGGACGCGAATCATGCGGAGCTGTTCTTGGGTACGCTGGTGCGAGTCGGCGATGCGTGGCGGATGATCGACGTGCCGCGGCCGACGGCCGACGGCCAAAGCTCGGTGGCGACCGGGTTCTTCTTCGTCCCTTCGGCCGCCGCGCGGCCGAAGGTCGCTTCGACGGGTGTCACCGAAGCCATGCAGGCCATGTTGGCCCAACTCGAACAGATCGACAATTCCCTTCAAGGCATGAGCAACGCCGGCGAGGCGGCCATTTTGCACGCCAAGCGAGCCGATCTGCTCGAAAAGATCGCCGACGGAGCCGACAGCCCACAGAGTCGAAGCATGTGGTACCACCAACTGGCCGACATGGCCAACGCGGCGGTTCAGACGGGCAACTATCCCGACGGGGCCAAGCGGCTTGGGCAGCTCTACGAGAAGCTCTCGAAGAATCCGGCCGACAAGGACCTGGCTGCGTACATCCGTTTTCGCCAGATCATGGCCGAGTACGGACTGAGCCTCATGGTGCCGAAAGCAAACTACCCGGAAATCCAAAAGGCCCTGGTTGAGAGCCTCACGAAGTACGTCGAGGAGTATCCCAACGCGACCGAGACGCCCGAGGCCATGCTCCAACTGGCCATCACGCTGGAATTCACGGGCGAAGAGGAAGAGGCCATGAAGTGGCACGCTCGGATTGTCCGCGACGCTCCGCAATCGCCCGTCGCCGAAAAGGCGCGCGGTGCTCGGACGCGACTCGACTCGGTCGGGAAGCAAATCACCATTTCGGGCAAGTCCACCTCGGGCAAAGAAGTGGGGTTGAGCGACTATCGTGGCAAGACAGTGCTCGTTCAATATTGGGCCACATGGTGCGAACCGGCCAAAGCCGACATCCCGGTCCTCAAGGAGTTGGTCAAGAAGTATGGCGACCAGTTCCGGGTCATCGGCGTTAGTCTGGATAACCAAGTGACCGATCTGGCCGCGTATCTCAAGGAAAACCCGCTCCCGTGGCCGCAAATCTACGAGCAGGGCGGACTCGATAGCCGGCCGGCAAACCAGTTGGGCATCCTCACCGTGCCGACGATGATCCTGATCGACAAGGACGGGAAGGTCGTCAGCCGCAACGTGAGCGTGGCCGAATTGGACAAGGAGCTTCGCACCCTGCTGCGATAAACGCTGGGCCGAAAATGTAGCACAGCCGCCCCCGGCTGTGAGAACCGCCCTGACAGCCGAGGGCGGCTACCCCACGTTTGACAGCCTATCCCACGAATGACAGCCGAGGGCGGCTATCCTACATGCGAGTCCATTGACAGATCCGTCGCCCGGCGGATAGGATAGTGACGCACAACGCCCGGTGGCTGCGCCCACAACCCGTTCAACCGCGCGGCCCATCGACAGCCAACGGTCTGCGGCGCGCTATGCGAGGATGAATTCGAGGGCGATTAGCTCAGTTGGCTAGAGCGCC
>DOEZ01000760.1 GCA_003532715.1 Planctomycetaceae bacterium | reverse complement strand
AGACACGGAGACGCCGAGGACGGTTGATACTGGTTGACCATGCGTTTCAGGCCATCCTTAAGGACGGGCACGTTGAAGTTCAGCAGAAGTCCCACTTGGCGCTGCGCGAGCTTGAGGTACGTCAACAACTGGGCTTCATGGATTGGAAGCAGCTTCTCCGCTACCTTCAATTCCACAATGATCAGATCCGCGACCACCAAGTCCATTCGATAGCCGCAGTCCAGGCGAATCCCCTTGTAGAGCACCGGCAAATCGACTTGCCTTTGGAAAGACAAGCCCCGCAAAGACAACTCATGGCAAAGACACTGTTCGTAGGTCGATTCGAGCAAACCTGGGCCAAGTTGCCGATGCACTTCGATTGCCGCGCCAATAATCTCGCCCGTAATCCAATCTTCTCTCGGTGCCTCAGCGTCTCGGCGGTTCATCCGTCTGCTCCTTGAAAGGTCCATTATGCGATCTTCTTCACCGCCGAGACACGGAGACGCCGAGGACGGTTCAAATTGATTGACAACATGCGTCTATCTAAATCACGACCGAGCAAGTTAGCTAGCTCCCACGGCCATTCCAGCATTCTTCTCCGCGTCTCCGCGTCTCGGCGGTGAATCAAACTGCAATCTCGAACACCGCTTCGACCTCGACCGGCACGCCCAGCGGCAGTGCCGTGACGCCGACGGCACTTCGGGCACCGATGCCCGCGTCGGGACCGAAGACATCGGCCATGAGTTGGCTAACGCCGTTGATGACGGCCGGTTGCTGGGTGAAGTCGGGCGTGCAATTGACCAGGCCCAGCAGCTTAACCAGCCGGACAACCCGATCGAGGCTGCCCAACTCGGCCTTGAGCGTGGCGAGAATGCCGAGCCCGGCCAGCGCGGCGGCCTGTTGGCCGCGCTCGACGTCCAGGTCGTCGCCCACTCGGCCCGTGATGAGTTGGCCGTCGGGCGTGACGGGCAGATGGCCCGAGGTGTAGGCAAGGTTGCCGGCAATGACCACCGGACGGTAGAGTCCCTTGGGCGCGGCCGCCGCTGGCATGGTCAACCCCATTTCGGCCAACTTTGAGGTCAGTCGTTCTTCCGTGGTCATTTGCAGGTTCCTATTCGGTCTTCTTTTTGGTGTTCTTTTCGATTTTCGTGTCGGCTCTTCGTAGCGGCTTTTCGACCCTTTGGCCGTGGAGCTTGATGTCATCCCACTGGGCTGTGTCGTCGAACGAGCCGATGCCGATTTGACCCCATGTGAAGGTCTTGTCAATCGCCACCATATTTGGCTTCTTCATGTCGTCGAAATAGATCTCGATCGTTCCCTCATCGACGCGGCGAACCACCTTCACCTCGTGCCACTCGTCGTCCCAGGGAATGCCGGGCGTCTTGTTTTTCGTGATCATCTTGCGCGGCGCGTCGTTGACGATCATGATCTGGCTCGAGTTCGGGTCGGGACGGAGTCCCAGGTGGGCATAATAGAACCGCGCCGGACCCTGATAGTTGAAGAAGAGGCACACGTCGCGGTGGTTGCCCGCCTTGCGTGCCGTGTTTTTCACGCGGGCGGTGAGGACGAAATCGCCCACGAGTGTGTTTTTCAGCAGCGAGATATTGTACGGGCTGCGGTGGGGAGGTTCGTATTGGCTTCGCTTCTTCCATTGTTCGTAGAGCTTTCCCCGGTCGGTCTTGACGATCCGCCAGACGTTCGCGTCGGTCGGCTTCCAACGGTCCGCTCCCTGTTCGAAATCCTCGGACAACAGCAGGGGCAAAGCGGTTGAGTCGGCCTTGTCTCCCACGTCATCCCCGTTGCCGAACGCGAGCGCCGCGCATGCAATAATCCCGAAAAAACACAACATCGCAGTCCCCTCCGTCGTTAGAGTCACCCCTTGGTTAGTCGATCACCTTGTTCAGCGGATATTCCACAATCCCGCGAGCCCCGGCCGCCTTCAGCCGCGGAATGATCTGGCGGACGATCGATTCGTCGAGAATTGTGCTCACGTCGCACCACTCCTCGTCGCTCAGGTTCGCGACCGTCGGCTTCAGCAGCGCGGGCAACAGCGAAAGCACCTTCTGCAAACTGCCGCGAGGCACGTTCATCATCAGCCCGACCTTCCCCTCGGCGGCCATCGCCCCGCCGAGCATCAGCGCCATGTCGTCGATGATCTGGCGTTTGGCTGGGTCGGCGTAGGCGGCGTGGTTGGCGATCAGCCGGGGCGTGCTTTGCAGCACCTCGTCGATGATTCGCAGGTCGTTCGCCTTGAGCGAACTGCCCGTCTCGGTCACCTCGACGATCGCGTCGACCAGCTTGGGCGGTTTGACCTCGGTCGCGCCCCAACTAAACTCGACTTGGGCCGTGACGCCGTGCTTTTCCAGGTAGCGCGTGGTCAGGCCCACTGCCTCGGTGGCAATCCGCTTGCCCTGCAAATCCTTGACGGTGCGAATCGGCGAGCTTTCGGGCACGCAAAGCACCCAGCGAACCGGGCGGCGGCTGACCTTCGAGAAGATCAACTCGGCCACCTCGTGGACGTCGGCCCCGGTTTCCATGATCCAATCGTGTCCCGTCAGGCCGCAGTCGAGCACGCCCTGTTCGACGTAGCGGGCCATCTCCTGGGCTCGGATCAGCAAACACTCGATCCGTTCGTCGTCGATCGTCGGGTAGTAGCTGCGCGCGTGGAACGTGATGCGATACCCCGCGCGGCGGTACAACTCGGCCGTGGCTTCTTGGAGACTGCCGGCGGGAATTCCCAGTTTCAGAATGGTGGACATGAGCTTAGGACTTCTTCTTGTAGACTTGGTCGGGGTCGAAAACCGGTTCCGCGACGATCTTGAGCCCCTCGGGCGTCACCTGGCGGAAGAAGCAACTTCGATAGCCTTTGTGACACGCCGCGTCGCCGATTTGCTTGACCTTCAACAGAATCGTGTCGCGGTCACAGTCGAGCAGGACGGCGCGGACTTGCTGGACGTTGCCGCTTTCCTCGCCCTTGCGCCAGAGCTTGTTGCGGCTCCGGCTGAAGTAGACCGCCCGGCCGGTCGCCAGCGTCTCGGCATACGACTCGGCGTTCATGTAGGCCATCATCAGGACCGTGCCGTCGTCGGCGTCCTGGGCGATGGCGGGCAACAGGCCGCCCCCCTTGGCAAAATCGGGGCCAGATTCGGATGGTTCGGACACAATGTCTCTTTCGCTTCTGAGGTAATCATTCGGCCGACGGCCAAGCCATCCGTCCCCGCCCAGGGAGACGCGCTACGGCCAATTCGGGTTCACCCGGCGACGCCAAACCAACCAGGATACCCGGCGAACCGATTTTTTTCCAGGTCCATGGTCCTTTTGGGGGTATCCACTCGAGTACCATGGGAAGTTTGGTGTCAATCGGCCCATTTCATTGCCAAACTCGCCCGAATTGAGTACCCTAATTGAGTACTCTAGGCGTATACCATGAACATTTACGCTGCGATGCTTCTCGGCGAAGAAGCCAAAGTGGGTCGGACGGCAACATGATCCGCGTGTCGTTCGCCCGTCGATCGATGTTCCGCGCGGCACCGGGTCCGCGATCATACGGAGGCCCGAATTGTGGCTCCAAGGAAGTCTCCATCATCCGACGCCGATAGAGTCAAGGCAAAGCGGCCGCCGAAGCCGTCGGAGCCCAACCGCCGCCTGTCGGTCGAGGACTTGGCGCGTTTCCCCGAGGAAAACCCCAATCCCGTCTTGCGCGCACTGGCCGATGGCACGCTGACCTATGCCAACCCGGCCGCGACGATCTTGCTCGAGACGCTCGGCTGGCGAATCGGCAAAAAGCTGCCTTCCGCGTTGCGGAAGCAGATACTTTCGGGCGCCGTCGACGCGTCGGCCGAATTCGATTTGCGCGTGGGCGAGCAGACCTACGCCGTGGCGACCTGCCGCAGCGCCCAAGGTCGCGACGTCAGCCTGTACTTTCGCGACGTCACCATCCGCCGCCACGCCGAGCAGTCGCTACGGCGTCTTAACGCGGAACTGGAACGCCATGTGGCCGAGCAGACGTCGGAGATACGCCGTTCGTACGAGGCCCTGAAGGGCGAAAGGCAGCGGTTATATGACGTTCTCGAAACGCTTCCCGTCTACGTGATTCTCCTTACGGAGGATTACCACGTGGCTTATGCCAACCGCTTCTTCGAGGAGCGTTTTGGCAAATCCGAGGGGCGACGATGCTTCGAGTATTTGTTTGGTCGCACGGAGCCGTGCGAGAACTGCGAGACGCACAAGGTCTTTTTGACGGGCGAGCCCCATCGCTGGGAGTGGACCGGGCCGGATGGGCGGGATTACGATATCCATGACTTCCCCTTTGTCGACACCAACGGTTCCCAGCTTGTCATGGAAATGGGGATCGACGTGACCGAGGTCCACAAGGCGAGGGCCTTGCTCGAGGAAGCCAACCGGACGCTCGAGCAGCGCGTGGCGGAGCGAACCGCCAATCTCGCCCAGGTGAACCGGCGGCTCTTGGCCGAGGTCGACGAACGCCGCGGGGTCGAGGCCGACCTGCTTCTGGCCAAGGAAGACTGGGAACGGACTTTCAACTCCGTGCCCGACCTGATCGCCATCTTGGACGCCCAACATCGCATCGTCCGTGTCAATCACGCGATGGCGCGGGCTTTGGCCGTCGAGCCGGAACAATGCTCCGGCCTGTCGTGCTTCAAGTGCGTCCACGGCGCCGACTCGTTCCCCGAATTCTGCCCTCACACGCTCACTCTGCGAGACCGTCGCGAACACTCGGCCGAAGTACACGAACCGCGGCTGGGCGGAGACTTCCTGGTCACCACCACGCCGATGTTCGATGCGGCCGGGGAATTGATTGGCAGCGTTCACGTCGCCCACGACATCACCGAACGCAAGCGAGCCGAACAAGCGCTGCGCGAAAGCCGCGAGGACCTGAATCGCGCCCAGGCCGTCGCCCGCGTCGGGNNCCGAGGAAAACCATCGTATGTTCGGCATTCCGGCGGGGACGCCGATGAGCTATGAAACGTTTCTCGCGGCCGTGCATCCGGACGACCGTGATTACGTCGACCGAGTGTGGTCGAACTCGCTTCGCAATAAAGCGATGCCCTACGACCTCGAACACCGCATCGTCGTCAACGGCGAGGTGAAGTGGGTCCGAGAGAAGGCCGAACTCGAATTCGACGATCGCGGCGAACTGCTCGGCGGATTTGGAACCACTCAGGACGTCACCGAGTTGAAACGCGCCGAGCAGGCGTTGCGGGAATTAAACGAAACACTTGAGCGACGCGTCGCCGAACGAACGGCCGTGGCCGAGCAACGAGCCCGGCTTCTGCGCCGCATGACCGCCGAACTGAGCCGCGCGGAGCATCGCGAACGCAACCGCCTGGCCGCCATCTTGCACGACGATTTGCAGCAGTTGCTCCTGGCCGCGCGAATCCGCCTGGCGGGAATCACTGACGGCCCCGAATCGGCGCGGCGCGGGGACGTCCAGATGGTCGACGGACTGCTCGACGAATGCATGCGCGCCTCGCGAGACTTGACCATGGAACTCAGCCCGCCCATCCTCCGGCGCGGAACGCTCGGCGAGGTGGTCGAATGGGTCGGCGAATGGTTCGGCGAAAGACACGGCCTTTCCGTCGTCGTCGAATCGGCCGAGGCGATTCCACCCGTGCGCGAACACGTCCAGGTCTTCCTTTTCCACGCGGTTCGCGAATTGCTGATGAACACGGTGAAACATTCGGGCAGGAAGGAGGCGCGAATCCTTCTGGCCTTGGACGACGGCTGCGTGCGGATCCAGGTCGAAGACCAGGGCGCCGATTTCGACGCGGAGGTCGTCCGGCGAAAACTCGACAACGCGCAAAGCTTCGGCCTGCTGAGCATCCGCGAACGACTCGAAGCCTTGGAAGGACGCCTGGAGTTCGAGACAACGCCGTCCGGCGGGGCCC
This sequence comes from Planctomycetaceae bacterium, assembly GCA_003532715.1. Taxonomy (GTDB): domain Bacteria; phylum Planctomycetota; class Planctomycetia; order Pirellulales; family Thermoguttaceae; genus UBA11386. Next base: position 6,343 of record DOEZ01000760.1, on the reverse strand, counting down.
GTTTTCGGCTGATCGTTCCGCTGGAATCGACGGCGGAACCGATTGGCGAATAGCCCGGATTATTCACCAGCCCATACTAGCCCGAAGCGCAAGCGAGGGACCTGAAACGGGTTATCTTCGCTTGCCAGCTTTCTTCACTGCTCGACGGAAGTTCACGTAGGGTGGGTCGAGGTCGCGGAGATGCTCGGCCGGGTGATGCAAACCGAATGACCTTGATTCGCGCGTCGCGGCCGAGAATCACGCCAATCGAGCGGCCGAAGCCCCACCGGGATCACTTGGTCAGCCGTTTTCCAGGACCCAGAGCACCGCGCGGCGACTCAGTGCGGCGGCGTTGGCCAGATCGAGCTTCGCCTTGATCTTTTCACGGTGCGCCTCGACCGTCTTGGGACTAAGATCCAGCTTCGTGGCGATCTCCTTGGTCGTCATTCCTCGTCCGAGCATTTCGAAGACTTGCAGTTCCCGGTCGGATAAGCTCTGAATCGGATCGTCTTCCGCCTTAACGCCGCCGCACGCGCGGCGGAGCAGCCGCTGGGTCATTCGCGGGCTGAGATACATGTCGCCCGCGAACACCTGGCGGATGGCCTGAACCACGTTTTCGATGGGCTCCTTCTTGTTCAGATAGCCCATCGCGCCGGCCTGCACGGCGCGCTCGGCGAATACCTTCTCGTCGAACATCGACCAGGCGATCGTCTTCACGTCGGGCCAACGCTCGGCGATCTGGGTGATCAGTTCGATTCCGTGGCTGTCCCTGAGCGACATGTCCACGACGACCAGATCGGGATGAAGCGTTTCTACTTCCACCATCGCGTCGGCCACGTTGTCCGCTCCGCCGCACACTTCGACGTCCAGCTCGCGAGCGAGCAGTTCCGCCAGACCGCGACGGACGATCGGATGGTCGTCGACGATCATGAGTCTTCGCTTGGGTCCGTGCGGACGACTGGAAGTCGAGGTGCTTATCGTCATGCTTCGCGAACCGTGTCCTTATCGTTGCGTACTGGTCGTTGACCGTCCGTGCGGGGCGACTTGGCCGCCGGATGGCCGGTATCCGCGCGGGCGCGCCGGACAAAACGCCGCCGGCGCCGGACCATGAGTCAAGCGCGGGGCAACTGGTTTGCCGATTTGACCCTGACGTGCATTATCCGTTGGAAAAACGTCCACGCAAGAGCAACGCAAGGGAATAAAGGCGATTTTCGCCGAGAGATTCGGGAGTCTTCGCGGGCGATAGGGAATTCCCCTACGGCCGCGCTACCAGATCCCCTAGGAACCACTCCGATCATTCCCCTAGGGCTGAATAAAGAACCCCTCGATTTGCAAATTCGGCGCGTCGGCCATAATGGACCGCGTCGTTGATCGACACGAGGCGTGTTTCCGGTTTTTCGAGGTTTGGTTTTCATGCGTGCTTCCCCATGAGAATCGGACACGGAGGTTTGTCATGGCATCGATTGTGGAAAAGACTCGCGAAACGGGTTGGCCCGAACCAACGGCTATCTCGCGGCGGCACGAAAAGGAAACCATCGAGGCGCGGGCGACCCGCCGCCTGTGCCGGTCGCCCTACCGGTCGGTCCGCCTGGTGACGTGCGACTTTCACGAGGGCATGCTCACGCTTCGGGGGCGAGTGTCGAGCTACTACTTGAAGCAGATTGCCCAGACCGCCGTTCTGGGAATCGAAGGCGTCGAGGAAATCAACAACCATTTGGAGGTCCGTTCGCCGTTCCCGCGCCGATGAGCGTGTGTCTCGACGGTGGAGTCCCTTGTGCCCAGACATGAGACTCCTTCGGGGAGTGGCCGTTTTCACAAGGAGGTTGTACGATGTTGGTGCTTAGTCGAAGAGTCAATGAAAAGATCCGCATCGGAGACACGGTCGAGGTGCGGATACTGGAAATGAGCGGGAATACGGTGAGACTCGGCTTCGTCGGTCCTCCCGAGGTGGCCATTCACCGCGAAGAGGTATTTCAGCGAATTCAAGCGGACTCGAAGACGCTCGTTCGCGCGTGAGACGCGTTTTATCGTTTCGAAGATAGGGAGAAGCCATGTCTAGTGCCACTGCCATGTCGTTGTCGGACGCGGAAACGGTGAATCGCCGTCGTCTCTTTTCCGTTGGGGACGTCGTCCGCGTAAAGACGGGGGTTTCCGACCCCGATTTCCCAAACAACGATTTGGATGGTTGGGTGGGGAAGATCGTCGAACGGATCGAGACGCCCGCCACGGTTCAGTACTTGGTCCAATGGAGTGAACGCACCCTGTCTCGGTTTTCGTCGGAGTTCCGCGAGTCGTGCGAAATCGACGATTTTGCGATCGATCTGATGTGGTTGCTCGAAGAAGATCTGGACGCCGCGCATGGCTGATCCATTCCAGCGATCCGACTGCATCGGAAAGAACGAGGTCGCCACGACATGATCATGAAGCGATCCGAGGTCAAGACGTACCGCATGACGTGCGGGATCCGAGACGGCATCCCCACGATCGACGGCGGCGGCCGCGGCCACTATGTCTCGCGCGGCGGCGTACAAATGCTTGTCGTCCAATGCCGGCCGGGCCAGCGGATTCGGATCAACGACTCGATCGAGGTCATTGTGCTGACGACGGACGACGAAGAGGTGCGACTCGGCATCGGCGCGGCCGACTCGCAGATGCATGCCGCGGGTTAGCCTTGCATCCGGCCGATCCAAGAACCGCGAACGCGGAATCCTTGTTTTTCGCCCCACGGCCCGCCCGACGAGGGGGCCCGCTGACACGATCGCGAGCCACGGCGGCGTCACATTCGCTGAATCGCGCATGGCCGGTGCAGCCCGAACGATCGGCTCGCACGGCATCAGCGGCGTAAAGGTGTCCGTCGCACGACGATTGCAGGCCCGTTCGCGGCGAATCCGAACATAGATAATGACGTCGATGTGCCCCGCTTTCTCCCTCCGCCCGAAGGTGTTGTCTTGGAACGATCGTTGAGTGTCCTGTTGCCCGTCCGCGACGCCCAAGCGACCCTGGCGTCGACCGTTGGCGAAATCCTGGAGATTCTTCCCGAGCTGACGCCCTGTTTCGAGCTGATCGTGGTCGACGACGGTTCGACCGACGCCACGCTCGAGGTGGCCGACGATCTGGCCGCGCGTTATCCTCAAATTCGCGCCGTGCGCCACGCCGAGCCGTTGGGCCGGCCGGCGTCGGTCCAAACGGGTCTTCGGCACAGTTCGGGCGACGTGGTCTTCCTGCGCGATCCCGAATGCCGGCTCGCCCTGGACGAGGTCCACAAGCTGTGGCGAGCCATCGACGAGCATCCATTCGTGCTGGGGCGTTCCGACTCGCAGCGCCGGTCGAGACTTTCGATCGCTCGCAAACCTCGCGACGGCGAAGAAACGCTACGCATGGTCGACCGCCGCGCGTCGCGGGCCGAGCGGCAATCGTCCGAAGAGCAGGCCCGGCTGATCGCCTCGCCGGCCGAGCAGGACGGTCCCTGGTTCGAGATCGAGGTGCATGGCCGCCGCGCGCATCGCGTCGACGGTCCGCTCGCGGCGCGGACGAAAGGACGCTCGAACGTCACCGTCTCGCGAAAGGCTCCGTCGCCGAGCCCGACGAAGACGGACGGAAAGCCCGCCGGACCGAAATACCTTCGTCGCCTCAGAGACTTCGCCCTGGGCGAATGACCGCGCGGGACTCGCACCAACGCGACTCGAAGAGAATGGTTCTTAGAACAGGTGCCACTTGAAATGGGTGCCACTGGCGCGAGCGCCAGTGCTTCTTCCCGCAAGAACCGACCATCGACCGCAGTGCGACAAAACACGTGTCGATCGCTACTTTCGCGGAGCGAAAGGCGACTATCATCGACTCGGCGAGCTATCGCGTCGTCTCGCCAGTGGCCGCACCGTGGTCCTCGAGCGCTCCCGAGCGATACAACGGCAGGTGGCGGTAGTAGACTTCGAGCGTGCAGACGGCCAACGAAGTCATGTAGAGACGTCCGCCCTGCGAGGCGAACTCTCCTCGCGGCGACCAGCTTCCGGCTTGGTGGCCTCGCATCTCCTGGGTCTGCGGCAAGACGACCCGCATCCGCGCGTTCCACCGTTCCCATGGTTTTCCGCCGAGATGGTAGAGAACCTGGGTGGCGTAGTACCAATAGTAGACATTGGGGTTGCTCGGATCGGGCAGGTTTTCGAGCAGGTATTGCGTGCCGCTCATCAAGCCGGGATGGTCCTTCGGCCAGCCCATGTACTGGCGGCACAACAGCGCTTCGGCCGTCATCGTGACCGAGGGGCCGCTTCCCGGCATGTACCCGTAACGGCCGCCGTACGAGTCGGCCTGGGCGTCGTTCAGATAGCTGTCGGCTCGCGCGAAAACGCGCGCCGGCACGTTCAAGTAGGCCATCTGTCCGCTCCGCAGCGCCATCAACTGCCATCCGGCGACGCTCGTGTCGCCCGGCTGTCCCGGTTCGTAGCGCCACCCGCCGGCCGAATGCTGCGCGGCGGCGATGAAACGAATCGCTTTCTGGGCCGGTTCGCGCAGCGATGCGTCGCCGGTCATGCCGAACGCTTCGCACAGCACGATCGCCGCCAGCCCGTGAGCGTACATGCTGCGGCCCGATTCTCGGCCTCGCAGGTCGCCGTTGGCATCCTGTTGTCGCGTCAGCCAATACAGGCCCGCCTCGACCTCCTTGGTATAATCGCCCGACTGATGGGTCTGTCCCGCGCCGAGCATGGGCAGCAGCGCCAGGGCGGTCCCGGCCACGTCGCTTCGCGTTCCTCCCGCGCCGCCGCACTTGCCTCGGCAGTCGGGCGACTGGTGAAAGGCGTGAAGGCTCCAACTGCCGTCGGGGTTCTGATGGCGTGCGATCCACCGCAGCCCGCGCGCGACGGCCGCCTCGGTGAACGACGTCCCCCCCTCGCGCTCGAGCCGGCCGGCGCGAAGCGTTGGATCGCGCCCGTCATACATGCGGCCGCTGCGGCTCACGGCTCCCACCGACGCGATGCTCGGCGGCATTTCGGGTAGCGAGCGAAGCGGGTCCGGCAGATCGACCTTGAGATCCTCGGTCGAAAACGCATCGTTGCCCACGGCAATCGCATCGGAGGTCGACTCGTCGCGCGTCGTCGCCCCGGCGTCGTCGAACTCGAACGCCTCGTCGGGCAGATCGTCGACCAGCGCCTCGTCGCCCGGCAAGTCCTGATAGCCCACGGCCGTCGACAAGTGAATGCTCGTCTTGTCCAGCGCGGGGGCGAGCGTCCAAATCCCCAATAGCAGAATTGCCACCATGTGAAACACCAGGCTGACCAGCCAGGCGGGCAGAACCGGCGGCAGATGGCCGAGGAAGATCGCGTCGGAAGCGAACCCCGGACGCGGCGCGATCGAGGAAGACGGCCGCGCATGGACAACGTACCGCTTCCCACCCGGCTGATGCTCGGAAACGTGGCGAACGATCGCATTCTCGGTCCGGGTTTCGGGCCGTAATCGAACCGAGTTCGCCGTGCCTTGTAAATCGTCCATCGGCCTCGGACCGCCTCTTGCCGTTGGCTGCTCGGCGAACGAACCGCCAAGGCGAAATCGCCATGCCGCGCTTTCGTCCATCAGGCAGCAACAAGAACCAGGAATCCGTACGCATCAAGAACCGTACGAAATCGCCGAAGACGCCGCGACGGCTCTCTGTTCCGTGGCTTCGACCGCCGCGACAACGCGACGACCATCGCCCCGTTCAGTCTAACGAATGAGACGGGGGGAAAGCAACCATCGGTCGGCCAACGAACGTGAAAACGGCCGAATCGGCTTGGACTCTACCCCGATCGAGGCATTAGTAGTACGAAGGCGGCTGATAGGCCGGGGCCTGGTAGCCGGCCGGCGCGCAATTCGACGCGGCGGGCGTTGAAGGGGCCGTGCCTTGCGAAGGATACGACGGGTACGACCCGTAGGGCGATGCCGTCGCCGCCGCCGGCGAGCTCAACGAACTGGCCGTCGTGGTCGGGTACGCCGTGCAACTGCCGGGCCGGAATGGCGCGGAAGTCGCGCTGTTGGCGGAAGTTCCATACGGCGCCGTGCCGCCGTAGGCGCCCGTCGAGGCGCCCGCGACTCCAGCCGTCGGGCTCGACTGCGTCGAGGCCGTGTACTGCGGAGCTGGCGGCGCGTAGCTGCCGCCTTGCGAATACGCATTCGCACCCGCGCCCTGCGAAGGCGCCGCGGCCGAATAGTTGCCAGCATACGGCGCGTTGGGAACCGCGCTGACGGCCGAGGTCGGCTCGCCCCCATAGTAGCGACTGTTCGGATCGTTCGCATACTGCGTGGCGATGTTCTGATTCGCGGCCGATTGCAGGCTTGCCGCATACTGGGCATCGGCGCTAGCCGAGGCAGCGGGCGACGACGCGGGTGACGAACC
>DOEZ01000339.1 GCA_003532715.1 Planctomycetaceae bacterium | reverse complement strand
AAATGGAGCGGCACACGATCGACGGCCGCGAGAAAACCGTGTGTGTCCATCGAAAAGGGGCAACCCGGGCCTTTCCGCCGGGCCATCCCGACGTGCCCCGCCAGTACCGCCAGATCGGCCAGCCGGTCATTATTCCGGGCGACATGGGCCGGGCAAGCTGGGTCCTTGTCGGCCAACAAGGAAGCATGGAAAAGACGTTTGGAAGCTGCTGTCACGGGGCGGGCCGCGTGATGAGCCGAACGGCCGCCATCGCGCACGCCAAGGGGCGGCGGATCGACCAGGAACTGGCCCAGCGGGGCATCATCGCAAAATGCCGCAATTGGAAAGGTCTGGCCGAGGAACAGCCCGACGCCTATAAAGACGTCAGCCGAGTAGTCAACGTCGTCCATCGAGCCGGACTGGCCAAAAAAGTGGCCCGCCTCGTCCCCCTGGNNAATCAAAGGCTAACCGTAGGTTCATTTCGAGGGTAGAATCATGCGTCGGTCGTGTTTCTACGGCATGTTGTGTCCGTTGGTTGCCGCTGGCCTGCTCGCCGGGCTAGCCGGCTGTGGTTCCGAGGTCGAACGCTCCGTTGCCGACGCCGATCGCGCGCCGCAACGATCGGTCGACCGTCTGGGAGAAGGAGAAATTCCGATGACAATTCCGGTTACGAGTCCAACCTTTGCCGAAGAAACGCGGATTCCGGTCAAGTACACGGGCGACGGGGAGGACATCTCGCCGCCCATCGAGTGGTCGGACCTGCCCGACGAAACCAAGGAACTCGCGCTGATCTGCGATGATCCCGACGCACCGACCGAAGAACCGTGGGTTCATTGGGTGATCTACAAAATCCCGGCCAATGCCACCGGTCTGCCCGAGGGGATTCCGAAGAAGGCACGGCTCAAGGACGGCGTCATGCTCCAGGGCCAGAACTCCTGGGCGACGTCCAAGGTTCCGTCCGTCGGCTACCGAGGCCCAGCGCCGCCCAAGGGAGGCGATCATCGTTACCGGTTCACGCTCTACGCCCTGAGCGGCAAACTGGTCGTTCAGCCCGGCATGACAAAGAAGCAGTTGCTCGCCGAAATGCAAGGCCACATCCTGGCCACCGGCCGGCTGACCGGACTGTATTCGCGCTGACCCGGATCGCACAAAAACTGTGGGAGTTTCCCCACGTAGCCCGAAGGGCTTTTCACGACAAGCCCTTCGGTTACTCGCCCAGGCGATCGCGGCACCAGGGGTCTGGTTCGCCGGCCGGAACACTTCTTGCAACGCCTGGGGCCCACGCGTCCGCCCCGTCGGGCGTCATTTGCAGGGCGTAGATTCGGTACTCGACGTCCTGGTTCAGAAAATCGACGTGGCCGTCGCAATACAGCACGTTCGCGCCGCCCGGGTGAGCGCTCGAAGGCAGCCCGGCGATCGGCGGATCGGTATTGATGCCCGACGGTCCGTTCGGAGCCGACGCATTCTGGTCCCAAACAAAGCCGAAGACGACTTCGGTGGCCGGACTCACGTTCCACTCGGCCGGAGTGGAAATCGCCGTTGAAAGCCGCTCGGACAGCAGGAACGTCTGCGCGGCTCCGTCTTTCATCTTGTCGGTCGTAATCGAAACTTTGGTCCAGTTTGGCTGGCTAGGTGTGCCCTGAGTGTGTTGCCGGAAGAAGACTCCGTTCGCCGGCCAGTCGGGTGGATAGTACTTTCCCGTGCTCGAATCGTACGTTCCAAGAAGCTCGGCTGTAGGTGGCGAGGTGATGTTTCCCGCGTCCTGCTGCCCACAGTTGCCCACGTAACTAAGTAGGGGCCCTTCGGCGTTTGCCTCGGTGTCGCTTGGACAAATGAACATGCCGATGCGGACCGACGAGCTCGTGCCCCCGCGAAACTGCTCCCACACATCCTCGCGGCCGATCAGCGGCAGAATCATAACGGGCCAGCCGGCCTCGTATCCGACGCCTGCCGCAGTCTGGTATCCCGGCACCCGATTCGCGTACCCGCACACCCCGTCGCGATTGAGTTCGAGCTGTTTGATCGCCTGCCCCAATTCCTTGAGGTTGTTGGAGCACTCGGTCCGTCGGGCGCGTGCCCGGGCCGCCAGGATGGCGGGCGTCAACATCGCCACCAACATCCCGATGATGGCGATAACGACCAGAAGCTCGACCAACGTAAAACCGCGACGGTTGCTCGGTGGCAACATGGGTACTACCTCCTCGGGGCGGCGAACGGCCGCGACAAAAGTGCCAATTTGCCCATAACCGCCTTCATTCTCCCAGAAACGGGCAAATAATGCCAGCGCTGTTTGGTCTCGGTGCGTCCGGACTCACGTCTGATTCACCACGAAGGGCACGAAGAGCACGAAGAACCCGTAGGGTGCGTCGAGACGCACCAGGATTTGTGAGATGCCGCCGGAGGCACAAGATACCCTATCAGTATCCATCCGTGGTTCCCTTCACTTCTCCCCACCTCCTTCGTGCTCTTCGTGTCCTTCGTGGTAGATTTTCGTTCTGGACTGGCTGAAACCCCTCGCGATGGGTGGTTCTCAGCCGGGTTGCGAAAGGCCCGGATGGCCGAATCGCAAAATTCGGTGAAAAACACTGGAACTATCCGACGTTTTGTGACAAAATAAGGACTGGGCCAAGGGTACGCGCCCCAGAAATGTGGGAGAACAGGACTATGCGAAGGATGAAACGAGAAAGAGGCTTTACGCTCGTCGAGCTATTGGTCGTGATATCGATCATCGGAATGCTCGTCGCCATGCTTTTGCCGGCCGTGCAAGCCGCCCGAGAGGCCGGCCGCCGGGCAACCTGCATGAACAACCAAAAGAACTGGGGATTGGCCATCCACAACTACGAGTCGGCCAGAGGCAAACTGCCCCCCTTCTACGGGACCATCGGAAAGGCCCCCACCGCGACCAACACTGCGGTTACCGATTTCTATTGGGGAAGCTGGATGGTGCATCTGTTCCAAAACATCGACCGTGCCGATTTGTGGGAACAGTGGTCCAAGGGGAACCCTCTACACAGTAGTCTGGCGCTTGCCCGCTGCCCGAGTAGTCCGTCGCTGGATAGTGCGGGCGAGACGTCGTTTTCGTTTCAGTTGAACGCGGGACGCCAGGGACTGGCTTCGTACGATCGCTCACCGACAAACGGCATTTACGTCGATACGACCGCTTGCGGTGTTTTCGACGTGGATGTGCCCCGTACGATTGTCGTTGGATCGACCTACCCATTCCATCGACGGTTTTCCATGTCGCTCGGTTCGATGCGAGACGGTGCGTCGAACACCTTGATGATCGCGGAAAATACACAAGAGGCCAATTGGGCTCTGACGCCCGAGTCCAGCAGCGATCTTGAACAGTTCCTGGTTGGCAACGACACGGATCTGGATGTGAATCGTCACGCCGAGCGATGGCTCTGCTTCCGCGTTCCTGAAACTCGGATCACAGCGCTTACCTACGGGATGGAGTACATCAACGAGAATCTGGAACAACCAACGAGAGGTTCGCGCCCGGCGTCCTATCATCCGGGCGGCGTCGTTGTAACGTTCTGTGACAATCGAGTGTACTTCCTGAACGAGAGTATCTCGTTGAACGTGTTCCTACATCTGATCACGCCGAACGGTAAGCGAGCCTACCAGTGGGCGAACGCATCAACGACTCCGGGCGCGCCGGTCGACTTCTTCAGCGAGATATCGGGCGTCCTCGACGAAGGCGATTTCTAGTCGTCCGGAGCCCAACGCAGTCTGTAACCCAAAACCCCTCGGTCGGAACTTTCGGCCGAGGGGTTTTCTATTGCCACAGGAACGCAATCATCAAACGCGACGGATTTGCCGATTCCGGCCCGAAGAGCCATAACTTAGCTACGATCGAGCGGAACGAGATTTCGGCCCGAAGGGCCATAACTTCGTAGCCCAGGGCAACGCCGTCGTTGTTCTACACAAATGCCTTGGCCTTACTCCGTCCCGAAGGGACACCTGATAATTGCCCAGCAGTTCACTGCTGGGGATACGAGCAGCTACAATTGTTGGCGTCCCGTAGGGACGCGCGAATTCAGTATTCCGAGGCGACTCTTCGATCGTCCCTACGGGACGAAAAAACATTGTTTTTCTATCTGACCCGGCTATGAATCGCCGGGCTATTTTCACAACGACCCTACGGGTCGAAAAAGACCGTCCTCACCCCAGTGTTCCTCAACGCCGTTGGGCCCCAACCCCGTTGGTCCTCGATCGCCAACCCGCACCACGCCAATGAACACGAACCCGAACCGCGATCGCTTTTTGGGCCTCGGCCTCTTGCTCCTGCTGGCCGTACTCGTCTCCATTGGCTTCTGGAAGGTCGGGCCGGGCCGGGCCGAGGAGATCGTGG
>DOEZ01000632.1 GCA_003532715.1 Planctomycetaceae bacterium | reverse complement strand
GACACGTCGAGCCCGGTCCAAGGCACCGGACGCCGGGGCTCGACGCGGAGCACCGGCTCGCCGCGAACCAGCCTTTGGGCGACCTTGAACCAGACCAACAAACCGGCCGCCATGACGAACAGGACGAGCCAATTCGCGAGCAGTTCGACCAGCGGGTGGGCGTTGTGCATGAGCGGTGCTCGACTCTCGGCTATTTCCGCAAGATCTTGATGGCGGCGCCGATGTAGATCAGGCCCGAGTAGATCGTCAGCACAATGGCCGACCAGACTGACGCGACCATGAGCCAGTAGACCCACGGCGGCGAGTCAGGAACGGTTTGATTCTTGCCGATCGGATACGACAAATAGAACAAACAGACACCGACCGCGACGCATTGCAGGACCATCTTCCATTTGCCCGACCAGCGGGCCGAGAAATCGCCCCCCTGCTTCTCGATGATTCCGCGAAGCATCGTGACGAGCATTTCACGAGCAACCACAACCACGACCATCCACGCTCGAAGGCCCCAATCGGTCACCTGCATCGCGGGCACGGCCATCAGAAAAATGAACGACCCGCAGATGATGACCTTGTCGGCGAACGGATCGAGAATCCGCCCCAAGACGGTGACCTGGCCGTACTTGCGAGCCCAGTAGCCGTCCACCCAGTCGGTCGTCGCGGCAATGATGAAAACGATCATGCCAACGAAGTAGTACCCCATGCCGACCAGGACGAACATCAAGACTGACAGCGCCAGCCGCGACGACGTCAACATATTGGGAACGTTCAACGACGGATTCGACGAGACGGATTTTTCGCTGTTTGCGTGGGACATACTCCATCCTTTCAACGGGGTGTATCGACCGCAACTCCAATTAAATCATATTCTCGCGACGCGACAATCTCGGTCGAAACGATGTGGCCGGCCCCAATACCAAGCCCCCCTCCCGTAACATAGACCAAACCGTCGACCTCGGGGGCGTCAGCCGAGGTCCTTCCGACATAGGCGTCGTCTTGCTCCGGAATATCACGGTCGATCAGCACGTCCCGACGCCGACCGACCTGGGCCGTGTTATCGGCAAAAACAACCGCTTGTTGCGTCTCCATCAGGGCTTCGTATCTTGCGTGCTTGACCGAATCGGGCAAATGACCGTCGAGATTGTCGGAGGGGGTGCCCGGCTCGCGGCGATAGGCGAATGCGCCGAGACGGTCGAACCGCCGTCGACGGACGAATTCGAGCAGTTCCTCGAACTGGGCGTCGGTTTCGCCCGGAAAGCCAACCATCATCGTGGTTCGAAGCACCACGCCGGGAATACGCTCGCGGAGTCGGTCGATCAGGGCTTCGGTCTGGTCGCGGGTGACGTTGCGACGCATCCGCCGCAACACCTCGTCGTTGACGTGCTGCAGCGGAATGTCGAGATAGGGCAAAACTCTCCTACCCTCGCCAATCGCGTCGAGCACCTCGTCGTCCAAATCGCGCGGATAGAGGTACATCAGGCGGATCCAGGCCAGGCCGTCGATCTGGTCGAGCCGGCGCAGAAGGGCGGCCAGTTGCGGACCGCCGCCCAAGTCGCGGCCGTAGTAGCTCGTATCCTGGGCGATGAGCACCAACTCGCGTACGCCCTGATTGGCCAGTTGCTCGGCTTCACCGACCACCTGTTCAAGGGGTTTGCTCGTGTAACGCCCGCGAATCGACGGAATCGAACAGAACGCACACTGCCGGTCGCACCCCTCGGCGATTTTCAAATAGGCGACGTGTGGGGGGGTGAGCGGCTCGCGTTGGTCGTCGGCCATTGCCCCGGTCGGCTGTTGGGCAAAGAGCAACCGATCGGCTTCGCTTCGGCCGCCGGCCGCCTCGGTCACGCGGCGAGCCGCCTCGGCGATTTCGTCGCGGGCGAAGAGTCCCACGAGTTGGTCGATGTCGGGACACGCCTCCAACAACGAGGCCCCGTCGCGCTGCGCCATGCATCCGGCCACGACGATCCCGCCCACTCGACCTTGTCGTTTCAGCTCGCCCATTTGGCGGATCACGGCGAGCGACTCTTCGCGGGCCACATCGAGAAACCCGCACGTGTTGATCAGCACGAGGTCGGCTCCGTCGGGATTGTCCACCCAGCGATAGCCGGCCGCTCGAAGCCGCCCAAGCATCTGCTCGCTATCGACCAGATTCTTCGGGCAGCCCAGGCTAATTACCGCGCAAGTGGGGGTCGCGCCACGCTTCTGTTTTCGCTTCGATTTCGACAAGGTTTGGCTTCCGACAGGGTGGTAATTGTCCGGCCCGCGACGGACCGGAACAGCAGGCTACTACGATGGTAACCCATTGCGGTGGGAATCGAAAGTGGCCCTCTTGGCCTCTTGCCGTCGGGCGGCCCATTGTATAAACTGTACGCCCGTATACCTTATGCGTGGATTGGCGGGGTTGGCATTCGTCCCGCAATCCGGTTCACTGTTCTGACCAATGGGGGCCACGGCATGTTGACGGAGATCACGACCGAGGAATTCGCGGCGGCACTGGACGCCGTCGTCGAACAAACATTGGACGAGGCCCACATTCTCGGCCCGCCGGTCGACTCGCTGACCGTCGCCGGGCGGCTGGGAATTGCCGTCGCCTGGGACGAGCGTCAGGAGGGCCGCGGGCGGTGCGTTCGGCTCGGCGGCTACGCCGATCGAGCGGCACGACCGGCCATTCTAGTCCGGCCCGACCAACGGCACGAGCGAGAACACTGGGCGGTGGCCCACGAGATCGGTGAGCACGTGGCCCATCGGGTCTTCACCGCGTTGTCGGTCGATCCGGCCGAGGCGCCTGTCGGCGCTCGCGAAACGATCGCCAACCGCCTGGCCGCGCGACTGCTGTTGCCGACGCGCTGGCTCTTCGACGCGGTGATCGAGTCGGGCTGGGACTTGACGCACTTGAAGATGGCTTTCGCCAGCGCCAGCCACGAGTTGATCGCTCGGCGGATGCTCGATTTCGCGCCGCCAATTATCGTGACGGTATACGACCAGGGACAAATCACGTTTCGCCGGAGCAATGTGCCGGGCCGCGTGCCATCGCCGTCGGCCATCGAATCGCGTTGCCGGGACGAGGCCCACCGCCGGGGCGAGCCCGTGGCCGGCAACGACGGCCCGATCGAAATCACGGCATGGCCGGTCCACGAACCCCACTGGCGGCGCGAGATCGTGCGCACGGCCCTGGCCGAATGGGATTATTGATGCGATGCGGGTTACGACGCGCCAAGTCTGGCTCGGGCCGGCTTGCCGTGGCGTGTTTTGGCGCCGCGACGTGGGGCCGCATATCGTTTGGGACGCGGGGGCCGCGACGAAGCGGCGGTCGGTTTGCGCGACGAGGTACGCGCGCCCGGTCGCACGGCGCTGACCGGGTCGGCCGCCATGCCTTCCGGGCACTCGTCGACCGCCAGCGTCTGCTTCGTTAATCGTTGGATCGCCACGAGACTCGCCCGTTCGCCATGGTCGCAGAACGAAACGGCGACTCCGTCGGCCCCGGCTCGGCCCGTGCGGCCGATGCGGTGGANNCGCGGGCGGCGATGTCGGTGGCGACGAGTACGAGCGGTTTGGGTGTTTTGAAGCGGAGCAGCACGCGTTGTCGTGCCGATTGGCTCTTGTTGCCGTGGAAGGCGTCGGCTTGAATTCCCGCCTTCAAGAGCGATTTGGCGACCTTGTCCGCGCCGTGCTTGGTCCGCGTGAAGACGAGCGTCCGCGTCCAGGGCGTTTTGTGCAGCCAATGCGTGAGCAGTTGCAGCTTTTGCCTCTGGTTGACGAAGAAGACCGATTGCCGAATTGCCTCGACCGCGACCGTGGCGGCGGTGACACGCACGTCGATCGGATCGGTCAACCATTGTCCGGCCACCGCCCGAATCGCCGGGTCCAGCGTTGCCGAGAACAGGAGCGTTTGCCGACGACGAGGGATCTTGTCGATGATCCGCCGCAGATCATGGATGAAGCCCATGTCGAGCATCCGATCGGCCTCGTCGAGAATCAGCACCTCGATGCGGGACAGATCCACGAACCCCTGCTGCATCAGGTCCAACAGGCGGCCCGGCGTGGCGATCAACACGTCGACGCCCCCGTTGAGCGCGCGGACCTGGGGCGATTGGCCCACGCCGCCGTAGATTGCGGCTTGCCGCACGGTGGTATGGCGACCGTAGTCCCGGAAGCTCTCGGTGATTTGCAGCGCCAGTTCGCGCGTCGGCGCGAGCACCAACGCCCGGACCTTTCGTCCACGACCATTGATGCGGCACTCGGTCCGGCTCAGTCGGTGCAACGTGGGCAGAGCGAACGCGGCCGTCTTGCCGGTTCCGGTCTGGGCACAGCCAAGCACATCGCGTCCTTCGAGGATCGGCGGAATGGCGGCGGCCTGGATCTTGGTGGCGGCGGTGTAGCCCTGCGAGCGAACGGCTCGCAACAACGGCTCGGCGAGGCCGAGTTCTTCGAATTTCATCAACGCTTCCTTCAGTGGCGGATTTTCAGGACGAGTGTGGTCCGCGGCAGCCAACCGGGCATACAGGGTGTGGCACCCGACCCCAAAACAGATGGGGTCCTCACAATCGAGACATCAGCGCGAAAGCACGACCCGCGCCGAGGGTGCAAGAGAGACCAATGACAGCCGTGGGCATGAAACTTTGCCGAGCCGCTGGGCAAGACAAAGTGCCCGCTCCCCGTAAAAGAAGCATTAGAACGCACGACGCGGGTCGAAGCCCACGCCGCTCTCGCACGTCACGAACAAGCCCTAGCATAACACTCTTTCGGGGCATGTCAAGTGCCCTTTCTCGTTGAATGCGAGGCGACCGCAGCCCCCACTTCTGGAAGTAATGCTCTATTGGCCGCATTTCGAGGCCAAAGAATCCGACCTTGACACAGGTCTCGAAATCGCGACAATCCGCTCGCTTTCGGGGGCAAGCACGGAGGCTTGTCCCGGTCGGCTCGGTCGATTCCGGCCGTTTCGACTCGGTCGCCACTTGTTCGCTCAGGTGTCGGCCCACCACGTATGACCCGCGTGGCCAATGAATCTGCTTCGGGCTGCTTCCGGTCGATTGATTCCGGACAAGCGGTTCTCCGACGCGACTCGTTGGCAAACCCAGGCGTGGCAGGCAAGGAGGCCGCTAGCCGTGCAGGTTTGTCCCGACCGACATCAGCTCAGCTTGCGCGACGTGCTGCCCGAGGCGACTCTGGTCGGCGCGGGCGATGTCGAAGTGCGCGGCTGCGTCTGCGATAGTCGCCGAGTCGAGTTGGGCGACCTGTTCGTTGCGCTGCCCGGAACCAGGTGCGACGGCCACGACTTCGTCGCCGAAGCGGTGCACCGGGGTTGTTCGGCCATCGTTAGCGAGCGTCCGCTTCCCGAGCTCGGCGTCGCGGTCTGCCTCGTGAACGACAGTCGTGCGGCGTTCGGTCGTCTCTGCCAGGAGTTGGCCGGCAATCCGAGTCGGCAACTCAAGATCATCGGCGTCACGGGAACCAACGGCAAGACAACCACGAGCTGTCTGATTGCCCGAATGTTCAAAAACGCGGGCATGAAAGTGGGCTTGCTCGGCACGTTGGGCTATTTCGACGGCGAGTCTTGCGACGATTCCTCGCTAACGACGCCCCCCGCCAATCAGTTGGCCGACTACTTCTGTCGAATGGTCGGGAACGAATGCAGCCACGCCGTGATGGAAGTTTCAAGTCACGCCTTGGCCCAATCGCGGCTCGCCGGCGTCGAGCTGGACGCCGTCTGCGTGACCAACGTCTGCCGCGACCATCTCGATTACCACCGGACCATCGAAAACTACCGCCTCGCGAAAGCGAGGATCTTCGAACATCTATCGCCTGAAGGGATTTCCGTCCTCAATGCCGACGATCCCGTTTCGGCCGCCTTGCTCTCGAGAATCGACGGCCCGGTGCTCACCATCGGGATTCACGCCGCGGCGGAAATTACGGGGATGCTCATCGAGCGTCACGCGAGTGAACAGACGTTCCTGTTGACCGCCGGCGACGACACCATACCCGTCCGAACCCGGATGATCGGCACGCACCACGTCTACAACTGCCTCGAAGCGGCGGCAATCGGTCTGGCTCACGGGCTGGATTTGCCGACCGTGGTCCGAGGGCTCGAATCGGTCGAGTACATTCCCGGCCGGCTCCAACGGATCGAATGCGGCCAGCCGTTTGGCGTGTTCGTCGACTACGCTCACACGCCCGATGCCATCAGCGGCTCCCTGCGGGCCCTGCGAGGCGTCGTCGAGGGGCGCCTGATCTGCGTCTTCGGCGCGGGCGGCGACCGTGATCGCGAAAAACGCCCACTCATGGGCCACGCGGCCGAGCAGGACGCCGACGTGGTCGTTCTGACCAGTGACAACCCGCGAAGCGAAGACCCCAGGGCAATCCTCGGCGATCTGCTTTCCGGCTTCGAGTGTCCGGCTGGCGCCCAGATCATCGTCGATCGCAAAGAAGCCATCCACGCGGCGTTGGCCATGGCGCGGCAGGGCGATTGCGTGCTGATTGCCGGCAAGGGCCACGAACAGACTCAAATCATCGGCGACGAGCGTTATCCGATGGACGACCATGAAATCGCCAGCCTCTGGCTTTACGAAAACCTCCCGCTGCAAGTCTAACAACGCATCAAAGACCGAGACCCAAGACCCAAACCGACAATCTCACGACCTTATGAATACTTCGACATTACAGGATCTCTGCAAGGCGATCGGCGGTCGACTGAAGACCGACGCGCCGGCTCCCTACGGCCAGCCGCTCGGATCGGTCGCCACCGACAGCCGATGCGTCAACCCGGGCGACATTTTCTGGGCCTTGCGCGGCCTGAACCACGACGGCAACGACTTCGTCGTCGAAGCCTTCGAGCGAGGCGCCGCCGGCGCGATCACCAGTGAGCCGGTCGAGCCGCCGGTCGGCCGGTGGGCGATTGAGGCCAGCGATACGCAGATCGCGCTGTGGAACTGGGCGCGACACAAGCGTCTCCGCTTCACCGGCACCCTGATCGCCGTCACCGGAAGCGTGGGCAAGACGACCACGCGGCAGATGATTCACACCGTTCTCAGACGGCGTCTCAAGGGAACGGCCAGTCTGCGGAACCACAACAACCACATCGGCGTTCCTTTGAGCATGTTGGCCATCGAGCCCGACCACGACTACGCCGTACTCGAACTGGGCGCCAGCGGCCCGGGCGAGATCGCCGCACTGGCCGGGCTTTGCGCCCCGAAGGTCGGCGTAATCACACACGTCGGCGACGCACACCTCGGCGGATTCGGCAGCCGCCGAGGCGTGGCCGAGGCCAAAGCCGAATTGCTGGCGTCGCTACCACCCGACGGCCAGGCCGTCTTGGTCGACGACCCTTGGATTCGCCGCATCGCCAGCCGATGCCGAACGCCGATCGTCTGGGTCGGGCGCGGCGCCGATTGCGACGTCAGTGCCGAAGAAGTCGCCGGCGTCGGCGGCCGGCTCGCGTTCCGCGTGGACGGATGTCCGTTCGAGATTCCCGTCTGGGGCCGCCACCACCTCAACGGCGCCCTGTCGGCGATAGCGATCGGCCGGATGCTCGGTCTCGATTTGCCTGAAATGGCCGCCTCTCTGTCCGAGTTCAGCCCGGTGCCGATGCGGTGCGAGGTGGTTCAGATGCGCGGCGCGACGGTCATTAACGACGCGTACAACGCCAATCCGGCCTCGATGCGAGCGGCCCTCGAACTGGTGCGCGATTTCGACGCGCCGGGCCGCCGGATCGTCGTGTGCGGCGACATGGCCGAGTTGGGCGACGAGTCGTCGTGTTGCCATTTCCGGCTCGGCGGCGAAGTCGTGACCGTTTGCGGCGCCGACCTGTTGATTGCCTGCGGGCGTTTCGCTCGCAACGTCGTCGACGGCGCCCGATCGGCCGGAATGCCAAACACGCGAACCATTCCTTGCAACACGCCCGAGGACGCGCTGCCCTTCCTGGGACAGGCAATCCTGCCGGGCGACGTCGTGCTGGTCAAGGGGTCGCGAAGCATGAATATGGAACGCGTTGTCGAGGCTTTTCGAGCGTACCCGCGACGCCGAAGCGCCTGAGGAACTTAACAAGAAAACAATGGAACTAGCAGAGGGTCTCGTCGTTCGTGTCGAGTTTGCGGGAACTTAGACACGGCCCTCCCTCCTGGGTCGGAGCATTATCTTGCCGGAGACCGCGGTTACTGGGTCAACCGCCCCGGCAAGCGCTTCACGACGAGACCTTGGACTGAGCACCGGGGCGGCGCGCCGCGCCGCTCCGGTCGCTCAGGGATACAAACGGCAATGTGGGATAGCCGCCAAAGTCGCCTTTCGCTCCCAAAGTCGCCTTTCGCTCCCAAAGTCGCCTTTCGCTCCGCGAAAGTAGCGTCGGTGAGCCAAAGATCACATTCGCGGGCAAGCCGACGCCCCGTGAACAGTCACTTCGCAACAGTTTAGCCGTATCGTGCCCTGCAAAATGCTGAACGGCCGCTTGGTTGGTCGTTCGGCATTTGTCTTATTCAGACATCGAGAACGCTTCACCATGCTCCTTTGGCTGTTTCATCGAATCGTGGATGTTACGGGCGTCGATTCGCTGGCGGCAATGACCAAAATCACCTTTCGCGCCGCCTTAGCCGCGGGCGTCGCCTTCACGCTTGCGTTGCTCCTGGGCCCCCGGATGATCGCCTGGCTCCGCTGTCGCTTCCGCGAGCCGAACCGGAGCGATTCGCGGCGACTCGAAGAACTCCACGCCTCGAAACACGCAACGCCGACCATGGGAGGCCTGTTCCTCGTGGCCGGCGTGCTGGCCGCCCTGGTTCTGCTGGCCGATCCGGCCAACCCGTTTGTTCAAGTCGCCCTGCTGCTGACCGTCGGACTCGCGGCGGTTGGTGCCGTTGACGACCTGATCAAACTCCGCGGCGACTCGCGGGGGCTCTCGGCCCGGGCCAAGCTACTCGGCCAACTCGCGGTTGCCGCCGTCGCGGCCGTCTGGCTTCATGGCATTCACTCGGCGGAAGCCGCACCCGACGAAACCCTGGCACTCTGGATTCCCCTTGCCGAGGTGTCGCTGCCGATCGGTTGGGGTTTCGTGCCGTTGGCCGTTCTGGTCATCGTCGGCACGTCGAAAGCCGTGAACCTCACCGACGGACTCG
>DOEZ01000645.1 GCA_003532715.1 Planctomycetaceae bacterium | reverse complement strand
GGGATAGCCATTTTACCGCGTATTGCGGCCGCAATCCGATCGCTGTCCTCGTCGAGTTCGCGAAACGTGATTTGGCGATAACGGCGGCCGGTGGCGGCGTAATCAAGCGGCTCGGCCACGGCCACCTGGTCGGGGCGCGTCCGGGCCATCTCGATCAGGCGAGCCGCGACATTCACGGTGTCCACAAAGTTGAAGTTTTCGGTCACATGGTCCTCGAAAAGCTTTGTCGTCGCCTGTCACTGCCGCCCGATCGGGATGTCTGGAAGCCACGGCATCCACACGAATCTATTGACCCTGGCCGTAAAGAGCAAGCGGTGGCCGCTTGGCAATCGACTCCAAGGGGGATCAATGCGCCTGCTATTACAAGGGTTTCGGTCAACAAACAACAGACTGCCAGCCAATCGTCCCGTCCGCCAGCACCCCCTTTTCTTGCCCGATTTGCCCGACATTCCCGGCGGCGCTACAATTCACCGGCCCTCGAAAGGACCATATGTGTTTGAACTCCCCCGACTGTTGTAGGAGATAATAGATTGGCCAGTGCAACTGTTGAAAACTATGTGAAGACGGTCTACGACCTGTCGCAAACGCATAGCGACAAGACGGCCACCACCGGACGGCTCGCCGACGCGATGGGGGTGTCGCCCGGCACGGTGACCAGCATGTTGAAGACTCTGAGCGAGTTGGGTTTGGCCACGTACATGCCATACGAAGGCGCTCGTTTGACCGAGGAAGGCTACCGGCTGGCGCGGCGGGTCTATCGCCGTCGAGCGCTGTTGAAGTGTTTCCTCTGCAAGTCATTGGATCTCGATGTGGACCAGGTCGCCGGCGATGCCGAGCGGATGGAGCACGGAGTCAGCGACGCGGTGGTAGCACGAATCGGCGAGTACCTTGGCCACCCCGAGTTCGACCCTGACGGCAACCCGATTCCCGAGCCGGAGGTCGCGGAATACCAATCGGAGGACACTGCCTGGAACCAATGTGTCCCGGCGAAGTCCGTGTGAATTGCCGGCCACCCCCTTTGACGGAACAGTTCCCAGGGCGTAATAATGGGCTTCTCGCTCGGCGTGTCTCGGTTTCCGACGAGAGACCCTCACAATGGGGCCCTGCGAACCTGGTCAGGGTCGAAAGACAGCAGCCATAAGCGGTCAGCTTCATGTGTGCTGGGTCTCTCGTCGGGAGCCGCCGCGCCGATCTGGCGCTTGTCTTGCCGATTGCCGGCCCGCCGTTTGTGGGAATCGCTCTCGAAACCGTCGGGCCGGCCGTCCGGCGGTCAGGCAATCGTGATCCTCACCGCATCGCATCGCCATTCATGTCCGACGACCTGATCCAGCCCGCTGAGTCGTCCGCCCCGTCGCCCGACTACGTCGTGGTCGCGCGTCGCTATCGTCCTCAGGTCTTCGAGGATCTCATCGGCCAGGAGCATGTCGCCCAGGCCCTGACGAACGCCATCACGACCAACCGGGTTGGGCACGCCTATTTGTTCACGGGAGCCCGGGGGGTGGGCAAAACCTCGGCCGCGCGCATTTTCGCCAAGGCGCTCAACTGCGTCGAAGGCCCTGCCCCGGTTCCTTGCAATCGGTGCGAAATCTGCCAGAGCATTAGTTCGGGCGAGGACGTCGACATCCTCGAAATCGACGGGGCGAGCAACCGAGGCATCGACGAGATTCGCCAGCTTCGCCAGAACGCCAATGTGCGACCGAGCCGCGCGCGGCTCAAAATCTACATCATCGACGAAGTCCACATGCTCACGCGCGAGGCGTTCAACGCGCTGCTCAAGACACTCGAAGAACCGCCCAAGCACGTCAAGTTCATCTTCTGCACGACCGACCCGAACAAACTTCCCATCACGATCCTCTCACGGTGCCAGCGTTTCGATTTCGCCGGAATCCAAACGACGTCGATTGCCGAGCGACTCGGGCAGATTGCCCAGTCGGAAGGCGTCGAGGCCGAGCGCGACGCACTCGAAATGCTCGCGCGGCGAGCGGCCGGTTCGATGCGCGACGGCCAATCGTTGCTCGAACAGCTTCTGGCCTTTGCCTCCGGGCGGATCACGCTGGCCGACGTGCATGGTATGTTGGGCACGGCGGCCGACGGACGGCTCGAGGAGTTGATTGGCTGCCTGGTCGATCGCAACGCGGCCGGCGTCTTGGCTGGTTTCGACGCCGCGCTGGGCGAGGGGGTCGATCCGGGACTGTTGCTGGAACAGCTTTTTGGCTATCTCCGCGATTGTCTGGCGGCGGCCGTCGGGTGCCCGCCGAGCATGTTCGTCTATGCGTCGCCCGGTACGGCCCCACGGGTTGCCGAAATCGGCGAAAAATTGGGCGTGCAGGCAATTTTGGCCGCAATGCAAATTCTCGATCAGACCCTGTCGCGAATGCGTCAGAGTACCCAAGCGCGGATCTTGGCCGAATTGGCCCTGGTGCGGATCTCGGAACTGGCCGACTTGGACGATTTGGGGAGTCTCTTGAGCGAGTTGCGCGCCGGCACCCTGCCGTCGGTCGCGACGGGTGCCGCCGCGGGCGACGCGCCAAAAAAAAACGCTCCACGGCAGGTAGCTAGCAACCAGCCGACGGGTGGGACTCCGTCGAGGGCGAATGCCCCCCGCGAGAACTCCAGCGAGGACCCGGCCACAGCCCCCCCCTCGGATGAAAGCGAGGCGGATCCCGCCATCGCGAATCCGCTCGAAGCCGGGCCGCCGCTCGAACTGACCACCGCCAATGTGTCGGAAATCTGGGATCGGGTGGTGGGGCAATGCTCGGGCCTTCTCGCCGAAAATGCTCGCCAGGTCGAAAGCCTTGCAATTTCCGCGCCAAATCGACTGGTTATTCTTCTCAAACAGGGGTATACTTTTGCGAAGTCGATTTGTGAACGCCCCGAAAACGCCACTCGGCTTCGGCAAGCGTTGGCCAAGATAACGGGCCGGCCGGTCGAGGTCGAATTCCGTGTCGAGCAACCGTCGGTACCGGCGGCCGGGGCTGCGAGTAGGCCCCAAGAAGTGGTGACGCCTCAGCAACGAATTCTCCAGATCGCCGACCATCCCATGGTGAAGCGAGCGGCGGAACTCTTCGGCGCCGAGGCGACCCATGTCGCCGACCCGAAGAAATCGACGTAGCGGCCGTTTGTCGCGAGCGATATGCTTCGGGCCGGATCGTCGAGCGTGCCGTTGCCGCTTGTCGGATTGGTTGCGATGCCATGCTAGCCCGAAGCAAGCGAGGGTCGCCACCAATCCAAATACTAGCAAGCGAGGGTTTTGCCGGAATCGGTCCTCGCTTCCGCTTCGGGCTGGTGTTGGACGGCAAACCGCGTCGGCCGCAGCGTTCCAACATTTCCAAAAGTGAAGACAGGAGTTGAATCTGTCGTGTTCAAAGGATTAGCCAATCTCGGATCGCTTCTGAAGCAGGCACAGCAGATGGGCGGCCGGATGCAGGAATTAAACGAGCGGATGAAGACCCAGCGCGCGACCGGTTCGTCTGGCGGCGGGATGGTCGAGGTCGAAGTCAACGGCCTAGCCGAGGTTCTCCGCTGCCGGATCGACGAGGGCCTAATCGCCGGCGGCGACCGCGAACTGATAGAGGACCTTGTCGTCACGGCCGTCAACCAGGCCATGACCAAGACCAAGCAGATGCACGCCGAAGCAATGCAGTCGCTGACCGGCGGGATGAGCCTGCCAGGGCTGGACGAGGCAATGCAACAGTTTCTCGGCAGCGACCAAACGACGGACGAGACGGACGAGACGGACGACAAGGAAAGTTAGGCGGCAACGATACGATACGCGGGGGCTATCCCGCTTCCCGCCGTTGCCGAATCGTGTAATGCGTCAACCAGAGTATCCATCGCAAAATAAGGTCACCGCACGTGTCGGAAGTCACCCAATCGGTCAATACGCTGATTAGCGAGTTGGGCAAGTTGCCCGGCGTCGGCAAGAAGTCGGCCGAGCGGCTGGCCTATCACCTGCTGCACCTTCCGAAGAGCGAGGCGCTCGCCTTGGCCGATGCGATCCGCGACGTGAAGGAGAACGTCCGCTACTGCAAGAATTGCTGCAACCTGGCCGAGCAGGAGCTATGCACGATTTGCAGCGACCCGCGCCGCGACCCGGGCACCATTTGCGTCATCGAGCAGCCTCGCGATCTGATGTCGCTCGAGCAGACGGGCCTGTATCAGGGAAGCTACCATGTGTTGTTGGGACGAATCGCACCCCTGGAGGGGGTCGGCCCGGAGAATTTGACGATCGACGTGCTGATGCGTCGGGTTCGCGCGGGCGGAGTCAAGGAAGTCATCATGGCGACCAACCCGACGACCGAGGGTGACGGCACGGCGCTGTATATCTCGAATCTTCTGGCCGAGTTTCCGATCAAGATCACGCGGCTTGCTCGCGGAATCACCTCGGGCAGCGTGCTAGAATATGCTAACAAGGAGATGCTTTCCGACGCGCTGACGGGCCGACAGGCTTTTTGAGCCCCCGGGCTTTTTCGACCCCGACATTACCAAACACTACCCCAGAACACTAGCCCCAAACACTAGCCCGAAGCGCAAGCGAGGGTTCATACGACGATCTCCCCTCGCGAGGGTGCCACTGGCTCCGCCAGTGCTCGCGAGTACCGAAAAACTTCGTGCCACCAAAGCCACTACCACACAAACGACTTTCACACCCAGTTTGTCAACCCCCGGTTTCTTATGCGACTTTCATTCGGCCAAGAACTCCGACAGGTGCAGAAGCAGATTCTGGCGCCGCGCATGATCCAGTCGATGGAGATTCTCCAACTGCCGATTCTGGCGCTTCAGGAGCGGATCGAGCAGGAACTGGAGGAGAATCCCGTCCTCGAAATGCGCGAGGAAGATCCCGATCTGCCGGCCGAGGACTACGAGGCCGAGACGCCCGACGCGCCCACCGCCGAGGAGCGCGAGTTGGTCATCGACGAGGAGAAGGGGAACGAGCAGGATTTCGAGCGTCTGCTGAATCTCGACCAGGACGAATGGCCCGACCAGTTCGAGGACCGCGCCCATCGGTCGCGACAGGAGTTGGAAGAGGCCGGCCAGCGGAAGTTGGATGCAATGGCCAACATGACGGCCCGGCCGCAATCGCTCGAAGACTACCTGCGCGATCAACTCGGCTGGTTCGAGTTGGATCCGGCGTTGCGGGCGATGGCCGAGCGGATCATCTACAACCTCGACAGCAACGGCTATCTGCCGAGCCGGATCGAGGACCTTCTCGGGGCCGACGCAACCCGCGAGGACATCGAGCTGGCGAACAAGGCGTTGGCGTTGGTCCAGAAGCTCGACCCGGCCGGCGTCGGCGCGCGCGACCTTCGCGAGTGCCTGCTTCTGCAACTCGTGCCCGGCATGAGCAATTACGAAGAACTCCAGAAACTCATATCGAACCACCTGGAGGACCTGGAACATAACCGTCTGCCGCTCATTTCGCGCAAGACAGGCTATTCGATCGAAACGATCCACGAGGCGGTCCACGAACTGCGCAAGCTCAACCCCAAGCCGGGCGCGAATTTCCATGAAAGCTACGTCCCCAACGTCACGCCCGACGTGTTCATCGACCCGGTCGACGGGGGCGGCTATCGCGTGCGGCTCGAAGACTCGCAGTTGCCCACCCTCTTCATCAGCCCCCAGTATCGCAGGCTCTTGCAGAGCAAGGACACGCCCGAGGAAACACGCGAGTACATCAAGCGGAAGCTCAATTCGGCGCAGTGGCTGATCGACTCGATCAACCAGCGCCGGGGGACGCTCACGCGGGTGGCCCAGGCGATCGTCGATTATCAGAACGAGTTTCTCGACAAGGGACCCGAGGCGATCGAACCGCTCAAAATGCAGCAAATCGCCGACACCGTGGGCGTCCACGTCACGACCGTCAGCCGCGCGGTCGACGACAAATGGATTCAAACGCCCCGGGGCATCTTTCCGCTCCGCAAATTCTTCGTCGGCGGCACCGTCAGCGCCGACGGCGAGGAGGTCGCCTGGGACGCCGTCCGCGTCAAGCTCCAGGAAGTAGTCGACGGCGAAAACAAGGAAGAACCCTATAGCGACGAACATCTCGTCGAGCAACTAGCCAAACACGGCCTCACCGTCGCCCGCCGCACCGTGACAAAATACCGCAAGGCAATGAACATCCCCAGCTCGCGCCAGCGACGGGAATGGAAGAAGTAGGCGAGTTCTTTGGCGGGCGCGAATGGCAACGTCGGCCGGGTCAGGTCGTCGTTCCGGACTTGTCCATCGTTGGGTGCCACTGCTGGCTTGTCCAGGAGTGTCGAGTTTCACGGCCACCGGAGCCGTTACCAGTCCCCCTTTTTCTCCAGGCCGAGAATCCGCCGTGGTGGCCCTCTGCTTTTGTCCTCTTTGCGTGGCGGGCCGGTCCTTCGTAGGAATCTTGCCATTGGAGGAGTTGTGGGCCACTTGCTACGGAATTCAGCGGTTTTCCCGAAGCAATTCATTTTGCGCGTCCAATCCATCCATGGCTGTAAGACAACAGAGTGAAGAGCCGAAGCACGCTGCGTTAGAGGAGGCTTGGAGGCGTTCTCCCCCCCGATGTGGATAGTCCAGATGCTGCTGGCTTGATGGTCGAGCTGGCCCTTGAACAAGGAGAGTCTAATGAAGAGTACACTAGAACGAGGTCGATGGATAACGAAGGCCCTTGTGGCTGCCGCCTTTCTGACACTGGCTTCCGGCGCAGCGCTGGCTGCAGAGCCAGACTCCGGGGATGGTAGGGGGCGGCGAGCACAGGGCACTGTATCTACAGAAGCGCGGCACGCCAGGCACAGAAACAGCGCCAATGCACTGGGCCTGACCAAGCAGCAGACGGTAAGGCTTGCGGCAACCAGAAAGGCGGCGATGGAGGCAACCAAGGACATCGAAGGCCACAAGGAACGTGGCAAGGCGATCCGTGAGCAGATGACAGCAGCCCGAGACAATATCCTGACTGATGAGCAGAAGGCGAAGCTCCAGGAACTTCGCGAGAATCACGAAGGTCACGGGAAAGGCAAGGTTGGTCCCGGCGGAAAGGGACGCGGAAAGGGCAATGTTGGCCCAGGCGGCAAGGGACGTGGTAAAGGCAACGTCGGTCCCGGCGGCAAGGGACGCGGAAAGGGCAATGCTGGCCCCGGCGGCAAGGGACGCGGTAAAGGCATCGCCGGGCCGGGCAAGCATGGTGGCGATGTCAGCGGGCCGGGTCAAGGCAAAGGCGCTGAAGGCCCAGGGCG
>DOEZ01000496.1:197-5197 GCA_003532715.1 Planctomycetaceae bacterium | reverse complement strand
CGGGAAGGAGGTCAGGCACAGGACGGCTGGGAACAGACAGAAGTATCTCATTCGTTTTCCCCTTTGATCTCGATGGTCGCGTCCTTTCAGACATTCGCGCCAATCGCGTCGCCGCGCGCAACAAAGCGAAAAGGGTTGGAACGACGATCGACGCGATTTCAGACGCCGCGACGGCGGATCGAGATGGAGGTGCTGCCCTTTGGCCCGTTTCGAGTAGCTGGGGCTATTCTAGAGGAGATCGGGCTGCCATGTCAAGCGATGCGCGAGGATTTCCAAAAAAAGTGGAAGACGAAGGTGACACCCGGTCGCAAGTAGCCAGTCTCATTGCTGGCCCGATCCGTCATCACTCTTTCGGCCGGCTTAGCGGTTGGAACTGAAGCTGCGTTTGACCGGCCGCTTTGGCCGCCTCGACTGCTTCGTGGTACAGTACTTCCTGGGCTCGAACCGCCGACCCTCGGCGTTTCACCCGCTCGTAGGTGCCGTCGGACAGCAAACGATATGCCTTGACGTTGTCGGCGAAATAGGTCTCGAGCATCGTGATCAGCCGGCGACGGAGCTTTGGCTGCGAGACCGGAAAGAGCAATTCCAGGCGTTTGTTCAAGTTGCGCCGCATCCAGTCGGCGCTGCTCAGGTAGACTTCCTCGTGTCCCGCGTTGCCGAAGTAGAAGATGCGGGCATGTTCGAGATACCGGTCGACGATGGAGGTGACTTCGATATTCGACGAGAGCTTCTTGACGCCCGGCCGCAGGCAACAGATTCCGCGAATGTTCAGCATGATTCGGACGCCCGCCTCGCTCGCCTCGTACAGAGCGCTGCACATCTCCGGATCTTCCAGCGAGTTCATCTTCGCCATGATCAGCCCCGGCGACTCTGGAGTTGACACCTTCATTTCGCGGCGGATCAGATCGACCACGCGGCGTCGAAGACCCGTCGGGGCGACCGCCAGCTTCGCCCAACCGACGATGTCGGAATAGCCCGTCAACAGGTTGAAGAAGTTAGCCACGTCGGTCGCCAGGTCGCGATCGGCCGTAAGCAGACCGACGTCGCTGTAGAGCCTCGCCGTCCGGTCGTTATAGTTGCCCGTGGACAGGTGGACGTAGCGGCGGATGCCGTGGGGCTCGCGTCGGATGATCAATAGCGCCTTGGCGTGGGTTTTGAACCCCGCGATACCGTAGATCACGTGGCAGCCCGCGTCTTCGAGCCGTTTCGCCCAGTTGACGTTGCGGGCCTCGTCGAAACGCGCCTTGAGTTCGACCAGGACGGTGACTTCCTTGCCATTGCCGGCGGCTCGCTCCAGCGCCCGGATGATCGGCGAGTCGCCGCTAGTGCGATAGAGCGTCTGTTTGATGCTGAGCACGTGTGGGTCGTCGGCCGCCTTGTCGAGCAACCGCATGACCGGCTCGAAACTCTCGTAGGGATGCACCAAGAGCCGGTCTTCCTCGCGGATAAGCTGGAATAGGTCTTCCTGGTCGATCATGCCCTGGGGCGGTTGCGGCGGCCAATCGGGCGTCTTCAGGGTGTCGAAGCCGGGCCAATCGGCGATCCGCCACAGCGAACTGGCGTCGAGCATGCCGTCGATCTCATAGACCTCGTCGGCCGCCAGTTCCAGCCATTCGACCAGCCACTTTCGCAGCCGTGGGTCGGGCGCGGCCGAGATCTCGAGCCGGACCGCGGCTCGCCGCCGCCGGTCCAAGATCGCCTCGGCGACCGACTCGAGCAGATCATCGACGTCGTCGTCGGTAATGGCCACGTCGGCGTCGCGCGTAACGCGAAAAACGGCGGTCGCACGAACCCTCCAGCCCGGAAAAAGCAAGCCGAGATACGCAGCGATCACTTCCTCGACGCGAACCAGCGCGACGCCCGAATCGGAATCGACCGGAATAAATCGCGCGAACGAGCCCGGCACCGGCACGACGACGATTCGGTCGGGTTGCTTCTCCTTCTTTCCGTTGCCCAACAGCGCCACGACCTGCAGTTGGAGCCCCGGCAACAACGGCTTCGGGTCGAGCGAGTCCATGGCCAGCGGCGTCAAGACCGGGGCGATTTCCTTCAAGAAATGGTTTTCGAGGGCTCGTTTTTGCCCCACCGTCCATTCCCCCCGTTCGACGACCGACAGCCCGTGCTCGCGAAGCCCGGCGAGCACCTCGCGGATTCCGGCGGTTTGCTCGTCGACCAGCCGTCGCGCCCGCTTCGCGAACGCGGTCAGTTGCTCCGCCGCCGTCATTCCGCTTGGGTCTCGCCGACGAATATCGGCTTCGCGCCGCTGCATCAGTCCCGCCACGCGGATCATGAACGCCTCGTCCAGATTCGACCCGACGATCGCGAAAAACTTGAGTCGTTCGAGCAAAGGCAAGTCGGCCGAAAGTCCTTGGCGCAGTACCCGGTCGTTGAACTCGAGCCAACTCAGTTCGCGGTTGATGTAATGCTCGGCCGTCTTCTTCGAATTCTTATTCATCAATCTCTCGGACGTACGTGAAGGTGGTTTCGTTCGCGCGGGCGGGCGAGGTCACGGGAGGGGGGACAGCGTTACATCGGCTCCAACCGGACTCCGAGACCGTAGATCTCCTCGAACAGATTTCCCTTGACAACCATCGCCCGCTGCTCCAGGAAGAAATCTTCTCCCGTCGGAACGTACACGACCAGATCGTCGCCGACTCGTTCCATCTGAAGATCCTTCGCTTGGCGAACGTGTCCTCGGGCCAGCGCGTCGGCCACGCGCAGCAACGCGGCCAGCTTGTTGATGATAACGCGCGTCTGCCGAGGCAGACCGGCATATTCGAGGTGTTCGGGCTTGGGGGGACTACGGCGGTGATACCGGGCCACGTGGG
Organism: Planctomycetaceae bacterium; assembly: GCA_003532715.1. Taxonomy (GTDB): domain Bacteria; phylum Planctomycetota; class Planctomycetia; order Pirellulales; family Thermoguttaceae; genus UBA11386. Next base: position 2,369 of record DOEZ01000496.1, on the reverse strand, counting down.
CGACGATCAGCAATTCGTCCTGGCTCAGCCCGAACACCTCCGAGTTGCCGATCAGGTAGAAGCTGTGTTTGTGATGCGCGCGGTTGCTCACGAAACCGCCGATTTCGTGCAGGATTCCGGCAACACGCAACAGAAGTCGGTAACGAGACCCGAGGCCGTGGTCCGCTTGTAGTTCGTCGAAGAGCCGAACGGACAAATCGGCGACCGTGACGGCGTGTTCCAGATCGCACTGATACTTCTGAGCGAGCGAAAGGGCCGATTGAACCACGCTCTGGTACAGTGCGTGGTCTTCCTGTCCTGTTGCCTCGCGAGCCAGCTCCATCAGAAGACCGTCTCGCATCGACACGTTCGACACGATCATGGTTTTGGCCTGGGTCCGCTTCCAGAGAATCTGATAGATCAGCAGCGCGGGATTGAGCGTCTCGGCCTCGGCGAAAGTGATTCCATAGTGGGTCGAAAGTCGCTCGTCGCTCATCTTCTCGCAGCGAGCCACGAGCTCGTCGAACGGCTTCGGCTCGATGGTGCTGATGCTGCCCGATGGGCTGGGTTGGCCGATTTGCCGGCCGATCTGCTGTGCGGCGAAGCGGGCGTCGCCGCCGACGGCGACGAACTGGTCGATCGTGCGCAGCGACAGGTCGCGCTGGGCGAAGAGCGTTTCCTTGACGATCTGCTGGCGATACAGCTCGGCGCGCCGCTTGGGCGTCTCCTCGCTCGTCGAGAGAAGCTCCTGAAGGCGAATCGAGCCTAGACGGAGACTCTGAGAGTTGATAATCTCTCCCTTGTCCAGCGCGGTCAGGAGCGTCCCGCCACCGCCCACGTCGGCGATCAGCGTCCGGCCCGTGGCCGCTTCGGGCACGTCGGCCAGCGCCGTCAGAACGGCCGAGACTATCAGGCGGCTTTCCTCCGACGCTTCGATAACCTCGACGTGCAAGCCCGTGGCCATGAAGATGCGGTCGAGCAGCGTGTCGGCATTGCTAGCCTCGCGCGCGGCGCTGGTGGCAACGGCCCGAACCCGCCGCACGTCGTAAAAACGCAGTCGTTGGGCGTAATCGCGAATGATGGCGACGGCCGCGCGCATGCTCTGCGACCCCAGTCGTCCGCGGCAATAGGCATCTTGGCCGAGCCGCACGGCGCGTTGGAACCGTTCGAGAATCTGCGTCCGACCGTCGGGCTCGACCTGGGCGATCGCCATGCGGACCGAGTTGGCTCCGATGTCGATGGCGGCGACCATTTGGTTGGCGGATTCGACCGAATCAATGCTGCTACCGGCTTTCCCGGCATACGGGGATTCCATCCTGACACCTTGTTGAAGAATCCGTGAGGGCGAGCGAATCGACGCCGCAGAGCGACTCCATCTCCCGCAGAGGATGCGTGGCCCAAAAATCGCACAACTGAGCAAAGAGAGCCGTTCGGCGCTCCCGGAAAAGACCGCGCAGATGCTCAAGCCCGGCTTCCAAGGGGACGAACGGCTTGTCGGTGCCGAAGTACTTGAGGGTCCGCCGGCGCATCTTCTCTTCGAATGCGTCAACGTGCTCGTCCCACACGTCGCAGTCGTGTACCTCGCCCAAAAGGGTCTGAAGTTCCTTCGCGGCCAGCAACGGCGAGTCCAGCGCGCCGCCGAACACGGGCGAGATCATCTCCATCGTGTACCGGAGCTTCTTGGCGGCGATCCGCATCGCATGGTGCTCATCGACGTTGGTTGGGTCGGCGAGACCGTCGGCATGGGCGTGGACGGCCTCGAGTCGCTCGGCCAGAAACTCCTCGGCTCGTTTCACCGCCACCGGACTGCGGACGGCCACCGATTTGGCCTTTCCCCGTTCGCAGATCGCTTGGGCCGCGTCAAGGATCTCGTCGAGCACGCCGCCTCGCCACAATTGCTCGACCGCCTTGACCGCCTTGGGTTGCGAATGCGCGCGATCGCGTTCCAGACGCCCCAGCATGGCCGCGATTCCTCGCGTGTGGGCCGGGTCGGTCAGATTCGCCAAGTGCTGGGCGAGAAACAGGATGTTCACGTCGCGATCGCGCGCCGGCCCAAGGCGGCGCGTCACGCGCCGTATCTCCTTCTTCCATCGCTCGGTCGATTCAATCGGAAAACACTCGCCGAACATCTCCAATGCCGCTCGCAACCGCCGCGAGGCCACACGCGCCTGATGCACGGCCTCCACGCCGTCA
>DOEZ01000496.1:0-189 GCA_003532715.1 Planctomycetaceae bacterium | reverse complement strand
CAAGCCGCTTCGCCTGCTTGCGCAGAAAGCGGGCGCCGAGCAATCGATAACTTCGATCTACTGCCTGATTCATCGCACACCGCCTGAGAACAAGGGAATAGGGCTCGCCCCCAACGAAGACTCGACGCGACACCGGGGACCATGCGGTGGAACCACCGATGTTCCCAAGTCTGCCGGGCCGAGCCGAGT
>DOEZ01000364.1:2584-3256 GCA_003532715.1 Planctomycetaceae bacterium | reverse complement strand
AAGCCAGCCGCCATCCCTTTCGGATTTCATCCGCGGAGAAGCTGTTCTGGTCGACCAGAGTCGGCTCGCATGCCCCCTGTTTCATCCGCACGCGGCACTTTCCGCAGGTGCCCTCTCCGCCGCACGGCTGGTCGAGCGTGACGCCCGTGCCGGCGACCGCCTCGATGAGACGAGTGCCCTGTAGAACGTGGACCGTCTTGCCCGAGGGTTCCACGGTGACGGCAACTTCGATTTCCCGCATGGTTACATTCCTTCCTGTTTCCAGAGCACGGAACCCGACCGCTCGAGCCAATGCCCGGTTTCCGAGACGAAACGAAGTCGGTCTTCGCGGAGAGCAAGGTCCCAGGCGCCGGATTCGAGGGAACGCCGATAATGGGTCAGACCGGCCCGCAATTGGGTTTCGGTGTAGTTGGCGAGGCTGGCATAGTCGCAAGGGTCGGTTCTATCGAACGGATCGGATTCGGTGCGTCGGGCCAACTCCCGTTCGACCGCATCGATACCGCCAACAATCGACTGCCGAACCAATTCGGCTACCGCGGGCGCCATTTCGAGATCGACGGCCTGATACGTCCAACTCAGAAAGTGCGTGACGATCGTGCTCGGCAACGATCCGAGGACACCACCGATCTGATGCTTGTCGGGGTTTTCATCGGTGGCGAGCGTGAACGGCGG
>DOEZ01000364.1:0-2557 GCA_003532715.1 Planctomycetaceae bacterium | reverse complement strand
GAACCCCCGGTTCGAGAATCGCATTCGAGCCGATGAATGAGCATTCGATCACGACGGGGGCCTCGGGGGCGCCGCGAAGGATGGCCCCGCCGCCGATCATCGGGATCGCCGGCACCTCGACGGTCCGGCCGTCGATTGCGACGGAGGTGGGCCGCGCCTCGATGTGGGCCACGTCGCCGGCCAGGTGCATCGACATCAGGTTCGTCTTGATCCGCGCCGCACGGAATCCACCGCCCAGGATGACGGCGAAATCCGCCTCGACGTCGCATACTTGGGCAAAAGGCGAAACAGTGGCTTGCCGCGCGAGCCGCGAACGCTCGATCGAGGCCGCCTCGGCCGTGCTGTCTTCACCGATTTCGGAGTTGATCATCCGGCACGACCGGACGCGGCTGTTTGCCCCGATGCGCCCACCGAGGATTATGCTTCGTTCGACGGTCGCGCCCGCTTCGACACGACAGTTCTCCAGGGTCGAACGCCAGATGCTTGCATCCGCCTCGACGATTGTGCCGGGGCCGATTCGACAGCCAGGCGCGATCGTGGCGCTAGGATGGACATCGGCCTTCGGGTCAACGGCAATGCCGGCACTGTCGGTTTCGTCAGCGCTCCCCTGTCCTGCCCCGAGCAAGGAGTTCAGCGATTCGGCCGGCACGTGAATTTGGAGTGGTGGGACCGAATCCTCGAACTGGAAAAGAGCCGCCTCGTTCCATTGCCGCCCGGCTGCGTCGGGGGCAAACGGCAAGACCGTATCGAACCTAGGGTGATGCCACCGGCCCGCCTCCTCGCGCCACTCGCACGGCTTGCCTTGATCAAATCGCCACAATCGCTCGTCCAAGTGAACTCGCAGCAGTGCAAGCGTCGTTGCGATCCAACGCGGCCAGCCGGCGCGAGGCTGCTTCTCCAATGGCATGTTCAAGTCCACTTGGTACTCGACAGCCATCGCCTTGGTCATCTCGATCGCCGTGCGAATGGCTTCGTCGACGATCATGTCGGCGACCGCCTTCCGGTCGTCGGGCAGCGCGACATGGAGTCGGGCGACCATCGCAATCACCGCGCCGGGGGCATAGGTGAAGACCCAGGCTCCCCGCCGCTGCTTCGGTCCGAGTCCCACCGAGAGTTCGCCCGGCATGACCAGCCCGCGGGTCAGTTCTCCCTCGACGCCGGCGATCGAAAACGGCATGAGATAGGTGGTGAGACGATCGTTGACGAGGGCCTCGTCGTCGGCGTGGGGCTCGGGGGACTGGCCGACCACCTTCGTCCAGGGCGCGACCCAGCAGCACGGACCCAACTCGATCTGCTCGTGACTCAACAGCGGATCGTGCCAGAGCCCGCCGTGGTCGCCCAGCCCCCGAAGCACGCCGTCGGGTTGCGGCAGCAGCTTGCCCGAGTTGGTCGAGTTGATTGTGTTGGCGCCGTATCGGCTCACGTGGGGCAGGTCGATCGTGCAAGCGACCTTCAATCGCGCTTCCTTCTCGTCGAACCGCAAGCACGGAAAGGCGTTCGAGAAGATTCCCTCGAAATAGCCTCGTCGGTCGATCGTGGCGTGGTGTCCAAGTCTTGCCTCCGAGATTTCGGTAGGGCCAAGAACCGTGACTCGGTCGAGCGTCTCGGTCAAAATGAGCTTGGCGGCTCGGATCGTGTTCTCGGAGCCGATCGTGCAGTTGGTTGCCGCCGTGTCCTGAACCAGGGTCTGCCGGCCGACGGAGGTGTTGGTGAGCGTCGAGCCGGCGATTTGGGCCCCGGCGACAATTCGAGCCGGCACACATCCCGAGACGACCACGCGGCCGGCCGTGTCACACCGATGCGAGTGCGGTTTGCCGCGGGCCGTGCAGATCGAATCGCNNCCAGGGCCCACGACAGTCCGGCTGCCAGTCAGGTAACTGGCGCCGCCAATCTGGGCCTCCGGCGAGATATTCGAGGGGTCCACGTCTGGGCCGAGGCATCGCGGGTCGATCATACCGATTATTCTTCTCCAAAACGATTGGGTTGATTCAGCGGCAGGGGAAACCCTAGTTTTACGGTCTTGTGCCCACAATTGCAAAGTGGTGGTCTCGGTTCGTTGAAAGTCGCGACTGAATGACCCATTCAGCCGTGCCCCCCTCTCTTGACCGTTCGGCGTCGAGCAGACAAAATGATAGGCTTCAGTCAACCGGTTTTCGGCAGGATGGCAGGCTGCCGCGAGAACGCTTGGCCAACTCGTTGGGTGAAAGCAAGTTACCGACGCGGAGGAAGAAATCCGCGTGTATCCGCGTTCATCCGCGGTTCCGTTCCTTGTTTGCGGTGAGAGATTGACCATGTCCGACACGACCCGGCTACCCGACGAGCGAGGCCGTTTTGGTCCTTTCGGCGGTCGTTACACGCCCGAGACTCTCATCCGCGCGCTGGACCAACTGGCCGACGAGTACGAGAAAGCCAAGCGGGATGCGTCGTTTCAGGGCGAGCTTCATGGTCTGTACCACGACTATGTCGGCCGCCCTTCGCCCGTGTATCACGCCAAGCGGTTGAGCCAGCACGTCGGCGGGGCGCAGATCTTTTTGAAACGCGAGGATCTCAACCACAC
>DOEZ01000216.1 GCA_003532715.1 Planctomycetaceae bacterium | reverse complement strand
GGCCACGTTCTTCGTCGCGTTGCGCGTATCGACGACCAGCGGGGCGTGTTTCACCACGAAGTCGTAATCGACCGACGAATGATCGGTGGCGATCAACACGCAATCGACGCCGGCCAAAAACTCGGCTGTCAACGGCGAACTCTTCATCACGCGCACCTTATGATGACGCATTTTCGGCAGCACGGGGATATGCGGGTCGTGATAGCTCAACTCCGCGCCGGCCGCCTCGAGCAGTTCCATGAGCACGAACGAAGGACTTTCGCGCGGGTCGTCGACGTCCTTCTTGTAGGCCACGCCCAGGACGCAAATCTTGCTCCCCTTGACCGGCTTGCGCTGCTCGTTCAACGCTTCCATCAAACGGTGAATGACGTATTGGGGCATGCTCGTGTTGATTTCGCCCGCCAGTTCGATGAATCGCGTGGTCATGCCGTATTTGCGCGCGACCCAACTCAGATAGAATGGATCGATTGGAATGCAGTGCCCGCCGAGACCCGGTCCCGGATAAAACGCCTGGAAGCCAAACGGCTTCGTCTTGGCCGCTTCGATCACCTCCCACACGTCCATTCCCAGCTTGTCGCAGAGCATCTTCAACTCGTTGACCATCGCGATATTGACCGATCGGTACGTGTTTTCGAGGATTTTGCACGTTTCGGCCACCTCGCAACTCGACACGGCAACCACGCGAACGACCGCCTTCTGATAAATCATCACGGCCAGCCGCAGGCTTTCGGGGTCCATGCCGCCGACTACCTTGGGAATGCTATCGGCCGAGAAGTCGGGGTTGCCCGGATCCTCTCGCTCGGGGCTGTAGGCTAGGTAGAAGTCCTTGCCGGCCTTCAGCCCGCCTGCTTCGAGGATCGGCAGCATCACGTCGCGGGTCGTGCCCGGATAGGTCGTGCTTTCCAAGGCGATCAGTTGGCCAGGCCGAAGCGTCTTGGCCGCGAAGCGGGTAGTCGATTCGACGTAGCTCAGGTCGGGATCGCGGCTTTCGCTCAGCGGCTTGGGGACGCAAATCAGCAAGATGTCGGCCTCGGCCAGGCGGTCCATGTCGGCTGTCGGCACGAACTTCTTGCTGTTGACGCAATCGGCAATCCACTCGGACGGAATATGCTCGATATAGCTCTCGCCGGCCAGCAGCTTCTCGACCTTCGAGGCATCGACGTCGAAGCCCATGGTCGGGTAGCCCGCCGCGACAAACGCTCGGACCAGCGGCAGCCCAACGTATCCCAGCCCAAGAATGCCGATGACGGCCGATTGGTCGACGATTTTCTGTTCGAGCGTTTTGATCATGGACTGGGATCCTCGCACTAGAAGACTGTTTTTGGGGTCGGGAAGATTAGAAATTATACTACGGCCGCGCGACTCTTGGGCCGCCCGGCGACGAATTCCGCCGACACCGCCCTGCCAGTCAAATCCTTGCCGAAAACGTGGCGGGCAGAGGCTNNAGGCGAAACATTCAGAATAACCGTAGCTCACGCCGGACGAAACGGGGGGAGGAACACGATTATCCGGGATGTGCGGTGGGGCGACGAGCGGCCGGTCACGAATTATCGGTATTGTTCACGATTGTCCCGGCCGCTCGTCGCCCCACCCTACTTTTCCCCCGAAGGGGTTGCGTACCGGTGCGATCGTCCGCGATAATGGACTTTCGACCGGGAACGGAACGCCCCGTGTGCGCGCCTGCTGCGGCTCGTCACGGCACTTGTCACCGGGACAGGGGTGTCTCCCATGAAGAGGCTGCTGTCGAAGGTTTCTCTCGCTCGGCTGACGTTGGCCGTCTGGCTGGCGTGGCTGGCGACCATCGTCATCACGGCTTGGCTCTCGCTCTCGGGCGTGCTCCATCCGAGCTTTCTGTACATGGCCATTCCGCTGGCGTTTATGCTTTTCTGCACGCTCGGGCTGGTTTTGGGTGGAATCTGGCAGATCGTCCGCGGCCCCGGGCGTTTTCGGGCGTTCGTGTTGATTCTAGTCGGCGTGCTGCCCGGTCTGCTCACGGCCGCTTACCTTGAGCATCTCTTTCTGCTCGCGGCAAGCGGTAACATCCGGCTAACATGGCCCGTTCGAGCAAGCACGTCAGTAGCCTCTTTGCTGGCGGAGCCCTATGTGCGCATGTACTATCCACACCGCCACGAAGGCCGACGGTGCGTCATGTGGTCGGCCTCGCCCGAACGCAAGGAAGCTCTCCTGGCCCAAATGGACGCCCATATTGAACACATGGAGACGCTGCTGGGCGAGCGGTCGGATGACAAAGCCTATTGGGTTCGCGGACCCGTTTGGGGACTTGGCGGCCGTTATGGGGTTGGCTGGGTGTTGGGCAGCGCCGCGAGGGAACAACATTATGATTGGTTGGACCCGGTCGACCGGCACGAGGCCGCCCACTTCACACTGAACCAACTCCTTCCGCCCGACCATGAACTACCGCTGTTGTTCCAGGAAGGCTGGGCCGAACTCCACACCGGGGGAGACGGAACCTCCGGCTGGCGAGAATTCTGGCTGAACTTGCGGAAGGGCAAGTCATTGAGCCTCCGCGAGTTGCTCAGCCCCGACTCTTACTATCGCGCGGAGGTTCCCACCTACCAACAAGGATGCGTTCTGGTCGATTACTTGCTGCGTCGATTCGGCCATGCGAAGTTCCTCGAATTTTGCAGAACCTGCCGCGAGGCTACCTTCGACGAGGATCTGCAACGCGTCTTTGGTATGAGTCTTGACGAGTTGGACAAGTCTTATACGCAGGAACTGGCCCAATACAACTCCGTCGCGCAGTGGTATTTCATGTCGCTCCAATTGGCCGAAGGGGTCGACCCGGACCAGTGGCGGCAACTGATCGAGGACTACTGCGAAGGCACGAAACGACTTCAAATGGCCTTCCGGCAATCGAGCGTCCAAGTTCGTGAAACGTCGGAGATTCTCGGACCGGACGAAGATCCTGGTTCGGATCAATGCCAGAACCTACAGTTCTACCGCGACGGCGAACGAAACGCAACGATAAACGGTGACAGAAATGCGGGGCCATGCAACGTTGGGATCGCTACTTCGCTCGTCTATTTCGCGGTCGTCAAAGAAAAAGCCGGCGCTCCCTGGAGGTTGCTCTACCATTACGCGAAAGGGGACGCGCTCGATTTCGAGATGGCTGTTGCGATGAACCGGCAAGTTCCCCCCTATTTCGAGCACGTACTACTTCCGATGTACGAAGACGCGGCGGCGGTCACGATCAAATCGATCGGCCCTAGCCCGGTCGATACACGGCTTGTGCGGATATCCTACTCGATTTGGCATCCGGGCCAGGACGAAGCAACCGTCTCGGTTGGATGGTGGGATCTCGACCCACGGTTCGATTTCGGGGTCGTGGCTGCCGAGAGGCACTTTCCAGAGGGTGTTCGCGGTCGCACCACGGTCGAGTATCAAACGATCGACGGTCGCACGGCGCCGGAGACGAGGCTGTACGAGACCTTTGGTCCGGAAGGCGTCGTGCGATGGCGATCCACAAGCGAAATCACGTCATGCGAGTTCGGGCCACCGCCGCCCGAGGTGTTTGAGTTGAGCTCCTATGGCGGCTTGCGGCTGGAGGACGCGATTTCGTCGCCCCAGCCGCCTCACGATCGCGAAAGAGTCAATCAGAAAATCGGACCGGCCGCCTGGACCGCCTTTGGCTGGGCCATCGCGACCCTGCTGGTCGGATCGGTGCTCCCAATACGCCGGGCATTTGGTTGCCGCTGAGTACGGTGGGGCGACGAGCGGCCGATCAATAATCGTTGGTATTGTCCAAGGTCTTCCCGGCCGCTCGTCGCCCCACCCTACGGCTCGTCGCCCCACCCTACGGCACCAGCTTCGGCGGGTTCCCATCGACGAAGGCCCGCATTAGGGCTTGGGCCTTTTCCTTGGTCGAGAAGTCGGGATAGGCGATCGGCTCGGTGACGCCGTTGCGAGCGAGGATTCTCGCGCACTCGACGCGGCACTGCCCGGCCATTTCGACCGCCGCCGCCAGGATGCGCAGGCACTCCTGGGGCGCGTGGAAACCCATGCCGTTGTTCGCCGCCACGTAATCCCAGCGAAGTTGCGCCTCGCGGACCAGCCGCCGAGCTTCCTTGAGTTGTTCATCGTTCGCGCCGGCCTGTTTGGCCGCGGCGATGTCGAAATGGGCCTTGGCGATCGTCTCCTCGGCCCGGTCGCGTCCTTCGCGGACGCCCGACTGGATGCTCTCGACCCGCGAACGAATTTCCTCTTCGTCCCAACGGTGGCACACGGCACAACTGTTGGCGATGTTCAGCAAGGGACTGCGCACATGGTGGTCGGTGAACTTGCTGCCCCCTTCGGTTTTGTAGGGCATGTGGCAGTCGGCGCACGCCACGTTGCGAAAGGCGTGGATGCCCTTCGTGTAGACCTCGTAGTCGGGATGCTGCATTTTGACCATCGGCGCGCCGCTGATGGCGTGGGTCCAATCGGAGAAGTTGGGCTCGTCGTAGTATTTGGCCATCGCCTCGATGCCCGTCCCGTCATCCCACGGAAACGTCAAATAGTTGCCTTCGCCCTTGAAATAGTATTCGACGTGGCACTGGGCGCATACCAACGATCGCATCTCCTGATGCGAGATATTCTTGAGGTCGCGTCCCTGCCGTTCGAGCGCCTCGACCAGCGCGGGCCGCGTGATCTTGAGCACCATGGTCTTCGGATCGTGGCAATCGAGGCAACCGACCGGATGCGTAACCTCGCCTTTCAATGAATCAAACGTCTGCTTGTAGAACTCGGCCGGACCCATGTCGGCCATCAGCCGCACCACGTCGGGACTCTTGCACGTCCAGCACGTGGCGACGGTCGTCGGTCCCACGCGCGCCGTATTCACCACGTCTTCGACGGCGTGCAGATGCCCTCGCGCCTGGCGATATTCCTTGGCAAAACCATAACCCGCAAAAAGGATGACGTTGGCCGGCGTTTCAGCGAGCAAATCGCGAGGGTACGCGCCGCCGAACTTGGTCTCGGACGAACTCTCCTCGCCCGCCCGATACGAATCGTACTGGCGAGGCCAGTTGACGGCCCACTTGCTGTTGTCGGTTTCGTATTCGGCGATGGGTTGTAGCGGCAGGCTGGCCTTGGCCTCCTCGCGCCGCTGGAGAATCGACGCCGCCAGCACTCCCAGCGCGAAGGTGGCCACCACGGCGGCCCCGAAAAGGAGCCAGCCTCGCCACGCGGCCGGCTGTCTCTGCGTCGTTCTATTCCGGAAGTTGTTCTTCGCGCTCATCGGATATCTCCTTGGTCGTTGAATCCTCGATATTTCCGGGCTGTGCCTGCCGGCCGCCGATCAACGAGTCGAGCATGGCCTGGTCGATCCCGCGAAGCTGGGGCCGAAACACGTCGGGCGTCGCCGAAAGACTGCGAACCGTTCCATGCGGGACGTCGCGGTGGCAATCCCAGCAGCGCAGGTCGCCCGGCCGGCCGCGGACGCAGACGTCCTCGACCGTTCGTTCATGACAACGGCGGCAGTTGGCCTCGATCACCGGAATGGCCTTGTCCGAAAGGCGTATCGCCTGCGGCTCCCACCGCATGGTGAAGACGGTGGCATGCCAAAGTCCGTCGCGAGCCTTGTACGAGTACGTCGAAACGAACGAATCGTGCGGCACGTGGCAATCGTTGCAGGTGGCGACGTCGGCATGGCTGCTGTGTTGCCACGTGGCGTATTGAGGCCCCATCACGTGGCAATTCACGCACGTTTCGGGCGAATCACCCAAGTACGAATGCGACCGCGACGTATAACCGACGAACAACGCCGCGCCGGCCGCCGCGCCCAGCGCGGCGAAGCAAATCGGCCGCCACGCCACGGGCACGAAGCCAAGCGACATCAGGTTTTTGAGGAACCTCGCCACGGCCATCGAACGAATCACCGAAGAGCCAACCGCCTGTCAACCAACCCCTTGTCAACGGAACCGCTCACGACAGACTAACACAAAACGTCGGCCTTGACACGGGGGGACGCCTTCCGAGCCGCAATCCGCATGCGTTGCCGGGCGCAAGCTCGTATTATTCGTGAGCCCGTGATTTCGTCGCCGTGTGCAGAATGTCAGCCGGATTCGCCAGCGACGATAAGTCGTTGCGCACCTCTCGCTTGCGCTTGGGGTTGGTGTCGGGTCGTGAATAATCCGGGCTCGGCTCCACGCGTGGGCCGATTCCGACAAACCGCACTGGATGAACATGGCCGTTTGCTGGTACAGTCTCCCCACACCGCCCAGAAACACCCCCACCTAGCGGTGGCCGCAACTCCCGCTTTGCCATGAGAATCGAAAAAAAACACGGACCTTTCCCTGATTCTCCGGGCAAGTGCCCTTGACCCGCGTTTCGCACTTGGGTATTTAACCCGCTCTCTTCTACTAAGTCAGAGAATCTAATTCAAAAAAACCGATCGTGGTTGGTCCTTGCCGGGCCTTTTTTGCCGGTGTAGGCCGACGTCGACCTCGGGACGGTTGTCCGTCCGCGGAGACGACACTGGTTTGCTGTCGCGTTCGTCGCGCGACGAGGCAAACGCCAATCGCGCCGGGACTCCCGAGAGTCTTCCAAAATACAGAGGAGAATCAAGTTGAAAACGACCACACGAATTCTCTGGGGTCTGGTTGCCGCGGCAGTGGCGATCTCGGCGAGCAGTGTGTCCGCCGGCACGCTCCATTTTGCCCTGGCGACCGACGTGGCAACGTGGGTTGTGGCGCAAACGCCGACCTCGTCGGACGACGCAAGACGCCAGTCCGACGACCTTTTGGCTCGCGCGAAGCAGGCAATCGACGAGAGCCGGTTCGACGTGGCCGAACAGTTGATTCAGCGTGCAGAGGCCCTTCGGGTTCCCTACAATCCCATGAATCCCCTGGTTAAGACCCCGGCCAAACTCCGCGACGAACTCCAGCGGAAACAGGCGGGATCAACCGGCGGCCAAGGACTCCTCCGGGGGCTTTCTTTCGGCTCGTCGCGAAACGCCAATCTTCCGGCCGATCCGTTCGCGAGGGTTCCACACGACTCCCAGGCCGCCCCGGTCGGCAATACGCCCCCGCGTCATGGAGACAACGCCGCCGGAGTCGGCTTCGCGACTATCGAGTCGGGGCCGCCGCAAGCCCAGCGACAACAGGTCGGCGAGTTGCTCCACCGAGCACGTCGCGCCCTCGCGATGGGCGACGTTCGCCGCGCGACCGAAATGGCGCAACAGGCCAAAAACCATCGCCTTCCCAATGATCCACGGGGCGACAGTCCCGACCTCGTTCTCGGCGACATCACGAAATACAACGACCTGGTGGCTTTGCACGAGTCGCAGAAGCAGACCAGCGCGTATCGCCGGCAGTATGCCCAATTGATGATGCAACAGGCCGAAGCGTTGTTGAAGTGGCGAGATCACGACGAGGCGGAACGTCTAACAATGCAGGCGATCGACCAACGCGTCGAGTGGGGTCCCCTCGAAACGCATCCCAACGGCCTCCTGAAACGCATCGCCGATTCGCGACGACAGGAACGCGCGGCGGTGGCGGGCAATGGTTCGCCCGCGGGTCCGGTTCCGACCCAGCTTCCCGCGCCGTCGATGGCCGCGAAGAGCAAGGTAAGCCACCTGGTTGCGCTGGCTCGTTCGGCCCTGGCGGCTGGCGATCTGGCCGCCGCCGAGGCATACACCCTAAGCGCGACGGACTTGCAGGTGCCAGAGACGAGCTTCGGTCCCAACGAAGACCGGCCCGGCCTTGTCCTGGCCGATATTCAGAAGGCTCGCCAGCAAGGCGGCGGCGCGGTTCAAGCCGGCCTCGCCACGGCGACCTCGGCGGCCGGTCCAGCGCCGCTCGCCCCCGTTGCGTCACCGGCCGTCTACGACGGGGCGAACGATCCGACCTGAAACGTCCCTGCCGCGCAATATGACGGACTGCCGAGCCACACCCCGCGCCCCCTTTACGTCGGTCAAGCAAATCCGACGCCCGCGCCGCCTGTGCCGGGTGAAACGTCGCCGGCATCGCCGGCCGGCGCCTCGGCCGCGACCCTGTTCCAGAAGGGCGAGGAAGCGTTGCGATCGCACAACGTCGACGAGGCCCTGAACTACTACCGCCAAGCCGCCCAATACCGCGAGCAACTCGATCCGGAGACGGCTGGGCAGCTTCAGGCTCGGCTCCAAGCGCTCAGCACGCCCGCGCCGGCGGCCGGACCGTCCGGAAGTTTGCCCGACGAGGCGATGGCCAAACAGCAGCTTCTGGTGAAAACGATCAGTAGCGACGTCGCGAACCAGGAACGCCGCGCGCTGCAACTCCGCGAGTCCGATCCGAAACGCGCCCTGACGTTGCTCGGCCAGGCTCGCATGACCGTCGAGAAATCCGGATTGGATGAAAACTCGAAGGGGGCCCTCCTCCGCCGCGTCGATCGCAATATCGCCGAGATGACGCAGTATGTCGAGGACAATCGCTTCCAGATCGAACTGACCGAACGCAACGATCAGACGCGCGACCAGATCGACCGCGAACAGCAACACACGCTCGACGTGCAGCAGCAACTGAAAGAGTTGGTCGATCGATGCAACCAGCTCAACGAAGAGCAACGGTTCCACGAAGCCGAGGTCGTGGCCAAACAGGCCTACGAAATCGCGCCGAACGAACAGATCGCACAGCAGCTTCTTCTGAACCAGAAGTTCCTGCGCCGCATCATGGAGAACCGCAGACTCGCAAACGAAAAGGAAGAGGGTTACATCGCCGCGATGCTCGACGTCGACCGCGCGTCGATACCTTTCGACACGAGCAAGTCGATCGTCTTTCCCGACGCCCGCGAGTGGCGCGACATCACCGACAGCCGCAGCCGGTTCACGTCGGACGCGGGGCGCGAACGGACGGGCAAGGAATTGGAGATCGAACAAAAGCTCCGAACCCCAGTCTCGTTGCGATTCACCGACGCTCCGCTTAGCCTCGTGCTGGACCAGCTCCAGGAATTGGCGCAGATCAGCATCCACATCGACCCCCAGGGTCTGCAGGAGGAAGGAATCGCATCGAGCACGCCGGTGACGATCAATCTGCGCGACGAGGTCTCCCTGAAAAGCGCCCTAAACCTGATCCTTCAGCCCTTGCACCTCGGTTATGTGATCGAAGACGAAGTATTGAAGATCACCAGCGAACAATACAAGAACAAGGAAGTCTACACACGCGTCTACGACGTGGGTGACCTCGTCATTCCGATTCCGAATTTCATCCCCAACTCGCGGATGGGGCTGGCCGGCGCGTACAACGACGCGATGGGTCGAGCCGGCTTCAACAATACGACCATCCTCGGCGCCACTCCGCCCGTGGGACTCGTGGCCGACGCGTCGGCGGGCGGCATGACCAATCCGGCGGTCCTCGCCCAGATGGCGCAGCCCGGCGCGAGGGGCGCGGGCAGCATGGCCGGCGGACCCGCGATGGGCGGATTCGGTCCCGGCGGCCTCGGCGGCGGCAGCCAGGCCGAATTCGGGCCCCTGATCGACCTGATTATGTCAACCGTCAAGTACAACACTTGGCAGGAATACGGTGGCGAGGGCCTCATCGATTCCTATGAAAACAACCTCACGCTGGTTATCACCAATACCGAGGAAGTCCATGCCGAAGTGGTCAAGCTGCTCGAACAGCTTCGACGACTCCAAGACTTGCAGGTCACGATCGAGGTCCGCTTCATTACGCTCAACGACGACTTCTTCGAGTCGATCCGCGTCGATTTCGACCTGAACGTCAACGACCGCATCGATCCGGTCAGAAGAAATCTGGCCGCTAACACCGCCGCTAACGCCGGCGATGACGACGACGACGATGACACGCCCACAGTCACCGGCAAACAACAAATTCGCGACGCCGCGGACGGTCGAAGCGTAACCGTCGGACTCACGGCGCCGGGCGTGTTCGCGGCCGATCTCGACATTCCCTTCACCCAGGGAAGCTATGATCTGGCCGTTCCCCAGTTCGGCGGTTTCGACGCGTCGGCCGGAGCTTCGCTCGGCTTCGCCGTCCTGAGCAATATCGAGGCGTTCTTCTTCATCAACGCCGCGCAGGGCGACAGCCGAACGAATATCCTTCAGGCTCCGAAGGTTACGCTATTCAACGGCCAGACGGCCTACGTGAACGATACCTCGCAGAGTCCGTTCGTCATGGGGCTCATCCCCGTGGTGGGCGACTTCGCGGCGGCCCAGCAGCCGGTCATCGTGATCCTCTCCGAGGGCACGTTCATGACGGTTCAAGCCGTGGTGTCGCACGATCGGCGTTTCGTCCGTCTGACGGTCATTCCCTTCTTCAGCCAGATCGGCAAGGTGAACACGTTCACATTCCAGGGCACCACTAGCAGCACGGTGGACACCTCGACGGAAGGCAACACCACGGTGCCCGACGACTCGACGAAGGAGAATAACGTGCTCACGACGGAGACGCAAGGCACCACCGTCCAATTGCCGACCTATTCGAGCATCTCGGTGAGTACGACCGTAAGCGTGCCCGACGGCGGAACGGTCCTGTTGGGCGGCATCAAGCGGCTCAGCGAAGGCCGCAGCGAGTACGGTACGCCGATCCTCAACAAGATCCCGTACATCAACCGGCTGTTCAAGAACGTCGGAATCGGTCGGGAAACCCAAAGCCTCATGATGACCGTGACGCCGCGAATCATCATTCAGGAAGAAGAAGAGGAACGCATCGGCGCCGGTCCCTTGCGGCCGTAACCGATCGCGGTCTTAACAGAAGACCCTCCAAGGGTCGCGGATCTCCGGTCCGCGGCCCTTTTTTTGTCCCGATCATTCACGAGCCGACACCAACCCGAAGC
>DOEZ01000751.1:1640-7105 GCA_003532715.1 Planctomycetaceae bacterium | reverse complement strand
GTCAACTGGTATCCGCCCCGGGCTTCCCAATCGGATACGTAGTTCCATGCCTTGAGTCGCGCGATCCAATGAGCCAGATCGCCCCGCGCCTCGACAGCCACCGGCCAGGGACCATCGGCGGTCGGTTGGGCCATCGGTTCGGTCAGCCGAGCCGTGTATTGTTCGGCGTTTGTTTTCACTTCGAGCCGGGCCGTGTCGAGTCGATGATTCTCGCCGAAATCGGTCGCGCCGGTCGCCGCGAAGATCGCCGTGACCCGGTCCTCGAGCCACGGCTGCCGCATGGGCAGGCTCACGTGCAGGTTGTGGATCCGCAGGTCGCCATCGGCCCGAAAGGCGTTTTGTTCGTTCCGTTGCCATTCGAGGTTGAGCGAGCCATTGCCGGCCAACTGCAAGCCGCCCAGGTCGATGAACCCTCGTATCTGCCGGACAAGGCGGTCGAGATCGACTTGGGCGAAGGCGGTGATTTTGCGGCTGTCACCGGCCGCGTCGAGCGAGAGGAACGACGAACGGCATTCGAGCCGATCGACCGTCGGGCCCGTCTCGGCCTGGCGCGCGGCGAGCGAAATCGTGATCGGCTGCTCCCAGCGCAATTCCTGGCCGCGATGAACGGCCGCCAACTGGTCGATCTCGAAACGGCCGCTACAGACGGCGCCCTGCCCGTCGGGCCGATTGCTCAGACTTGCCGTCAGCCGGCCGGTCGTGATCTGGGTTTGCTGTTCGACACGCAGCGTGTTGGGCAACAGGCGAGCGGCCCGGGCCAGATCGACCTGGGCCGTCAACTCGAACGTCTGTTTCAACAGCGATTCGAACAGTTGGCCCGCGTCGCCGCCGGTCAACTCGATGCGGCCGGCCATCGAGACCCGGCCGATGTCGGTCGTGAGTTCGGCCTGATCGACGTGGAACTTGCCTTGGTCGCGACCGACCCGACATTTGACGGTCAACGATTCCAGCGCGAGACGATCGTCGCCGAGCGCCGAGGCGGACGCGGCAAAGTTCTTCACCGTCATGTCGGCCGAGACGGTCGCGGCCGTGCCGGCGGACTTGGTCGATTCGTCGGTCGCGGTCGAGTCATCGCGTGCGGTCGAGTCATCGTTCCAGCCGCATTCGGCCTCGGCATCGAGCCGGCCGGCGAGTTGCGTGCCGGGCGCGAATCGCGCGAGCAGGCTGTTGAGCCGAGCCAATTCGAGCCCGGTTGTCTTGATCTTCAGGCGGCTCTGTTGGTCCACGTCGAGCTTGACGGCGAACGCGCCGGCTTGGCCGCGATCGGGCAGCGTGCCCGAGGCGGTCAGTTCCATCGGCCCGCCGGCTTTGTCCGACGTCGCCAGCGACAGGTTGAACTTCTCGATGGTCCACGGTGCGCTCGCGCCGTCTTCCTTTATATGAATCGTCGCGTCTTTCACCTCGACGCGGACGGCCACCGGCTCGCCGCTGGGGCCGGTCAGGTAGCCGGCGATAAGGTCTTCGATGTTGCTCCCGTCGGGTCGAAGAACGACGTGGATCGTCGGTCGTTCGAGCGTGAACGTGCCGAGGCGCTTGGAATTCCACGCAAGCCGCGCAAGCGACGTGTCACCCCCCACGGCCGGCAGTTCGACGACGGGGTTCTTCTCGCGGTCGGTCACCTCGACGCCCGAGACGCGAATGGGCGAAAACCAGCCGAGCGAGGCCGATCCAATCGCGATTGTGCCGTTCAAGTCGGTCGTCGCCTTGCCAACGGCCCAGTTCAACAACGGGCTGTGGGCGATCAGCATGGGCAACAGCCAGACGAAAACCAACAAGGCGACCGCCAGCAGCGCGAAACGTCGCGGAAATCGGCCGCGACGACGCGGGGACTTGCCCGGCCGGGCTTCGGAGTCGTCGCGTCGGGACTGCCGTTCGGCCGCCGAACGCCGTTGTTGTTGCCCGCGAGAAAGAGAAGATGAAGACATGGCTTGCCTCCTGACACGCCTCTGCCGCCGGGGAATTCACCACGGAGTCACCGAGGACACGGAGAGACTACGTTGGGCTCGCGACCCCAACGTGTCTTCAAACGACAGGCTTCGTCGGCAGGGTCGCTGCTTCGGTCCGTCGTTTCGAGGGTCTCGGTGTCCCAGCGTCTCCGTGGCAAGGAATCCGGGCTGATGGTGGAACGCGGTATTCTAACCACCAAAGGGGGTTGGAGGCTAGATCGATTACCATGCGGGAAAATAGGCTATTTGTGCGAATTAGGGCCATACCTGCCGAGAAGCTTGTGTGGGGCTGTCAGGCCCAATAGGTGTCTGAGTATCGCGTCTTCTCTCGCGATGCGTCTCACCAATCCCTGCGTCATCTGACCTTGGCCGAGCCCAATGAAACACATGCGTGTGAACTAACGCTCGCAAGGATGGCAAGCCATTCATGGCACCCCGCGCACCGTCTTTGATTGCCTCTCTCGCGTCTTTGCGATCTCACGATTGGCATCTCCGCGTCCGTGCGGTAGAATTCTTTGTATGTTTGGCCCTCGATTTGTGTCCAATGTCCGGGCATCCGATTTCCTCTCGTTCCAACGCCTGCCGACGACACCGGGAACCCTGAACCATGCGAAGCGTGCGATCTTTAGCGGCATCGATCGTAATGTCGGCGGCGTTCATCGCGCTGGCCGCGCTGTCGGCCGCGGTGATTCGGGCCGAGTCGACGCAGCCGACCCTGCCAAGTCGCGGCATCAGCGCGCATCGCGGTGCGTGCTCGACCCATCCGGAGAACACGCTCGCCGCATTTCGCGAGGCAATCCACCTCGGGGTGCATCAAATCGAACTCGACGTTCAACTTCTCGCCGACGGCGGGTTGGCCGTGATCCACGACTCGACCGTCGATCGAACGACCGACGGTCGCGGCCGGGTGGCCCAGTTCACCGTCGAAAAGATCAAGAAGCTCGACGCTGGGGCGTGGAAGGACCCCAAATTCGCCGGCCAGCGGGTTCCGCTGTTGGCCGAGGCGCTCGAGATTATGCCCCGAAATGTCTGGATCAACGTTCACCTGAAGGGCGGCAAGGAGTTGGGCGCGGCGGTCGCGCGCGAAATCGTCCGCCAGAATCGGACACATCAAACCTTCATGGCATGCAACCGCGAGGCGGCCGACGCGGCGCGCGAGGTCTGTCCGACGATTCTGATCTGCAACATGCAGCGACCCAAAACGGTCGCGCAGTACGTCCACGAGACGATGGAGCGACGGTGTCGGTTCATTCAGTTCGCGCACAAACTCGGCACGCCCGACGAAATCCGGCGACTGAAGGAAGCAGGAGTGAGCATCAATTTCTACGGCGTCAACGACGCGGACGAGATCTCGCGGCTGTTCGACGCGGGAGTCGATTTTCCCTTGGTCGACGACGTGGCCGAGATGCTTCGAGTGACCGGTCGATTGGACATCGAACCGCTGAAGCCGGTTGTCGAAGCACCACCGAACGAGGGCGTCTCCGAACCAAGATAAGCGTTTATCGGTTCTTCTTCTTTTCCTTCTGAATCTGCCGCTTCTCTTGGGGGGTACGCTGCGCCTTTTTCTGAGACTCTCTCTTGCCCTTGTCTTTGCTTCCCTTGTCGCCCATGGGGTTTTCTCCCTGATCGAGGATGAAGGTTTTCGAGGGTTCCGTCAGGCCGGGCGACGCTGTCGGCGACCGGTCCTTCGGATCGGACTTCTTGTCTTTTCGGACCACCAAATAACGAAGGCCGCCATCAATCTAGCGGGTATCGTTGAGGCGTCAAGATGGCATTTCTGGCTTATGTCCATCGAGCGACTCGTTTTCGCGACATGCCGACAGACCCTTATTATGTCGGCATCTTGGCGTCGCCCAAGGAAAAAGCGGCCTTCGAAGAAAGTCAGCGCATGTTGGTCGAGGACGTGGAGACGGCGCGGCCTCACGGCCCCGATTCGATTATTGCCTTGCCGCACATGGGAACGCAGTTTTCGCACGAGCCGGATTCGTTCAGCGAAACGTCGGCCCGCGCGATGATCGCCGAGGGCGTCGCCGAAGTTCTGGTATGCCACTCTCATGCGGCGCAGCCAACGCAATTCCTGAGCGTGACTTCGTCGGACGGGAAGCGTCGCAACGGATTCGTCCTCTGCTGCCCGGACTAGTTCGTGCATTGCTTGCCCTACGCATTACGACGGCGATTTCGTGCGTTTCGGCGAGCCGGCGTTGCGGCAGATCGCGTTGTATCGCGGCGGTCTTTCGCTTCGTGCTGGACCAGGCGGAAGGGCGTCCGCCTTTCGGCAAACGAACCGGGCACTCTTGGCGTTCTCGGGTCGCGACGGTAGAATTCCGGTTGCCGTTCGAGTCTTTGAGCTCGTTTATCGGAAGCACGCACCCCGCCGCGATCAGCGGCGATGGCATGGCAAGCTTGCCCGGCAAGATTTGACTTGCCAAAGAGTGGCGTCGGCGCATTGGTTGGATTAGATCATGGTGATGGACGACGGGAAGAATCAGCTCAAACGCGTCGGGGCTCCTGGTCTGGACGATATTCTGGGGCAGGCGTTTCCGGTGTTGGACGACGGGTTCGTCAGGGTGGTCGATTACATGGGCGCCGACGAATCGATCGTTCAGGCGGCAAGGGTCTCGTACGGCCGCGGCACGCGGCAGGTGCATGAAGACCGGGGTCTCGTCCGATACTTGATGCGGCACAGGCACACCACGCCGTTTGAAATGTGCGAGATCAAATTGCACGTGAGAGTCCCGCTCGACTGCTGGCGGCAATGGATTCGCCACCGGACGGCGAGCGTGAATGAATACTCGACCCGATATTCCGAGGCAATCGACGCGTCGCGGAAGACGGCTCGCGATGAGTGGCGTCGGCAGTCATCGGACAACAGGCAGGGGAGCGGTGAAGGCATCGACGCGCGCACGGGCGAGCATTTGTCGGAACGCGAGCGCGAGCTTCAGAATCTTGCTCGCGAAGTGTACGCCGAACGCCTCGCCGGCGGCGTGGCTCGCGAACAAGCCCGAAAGGACCTGCCGCTGTCAACCTACACCGAGGCCTACTGGAAAATCGACCTGCACAATCTGCTCCATTTTCTTTCGCTTCGTCTGGATGAGCGCGCACAGCATGAAATACGCAGCTATGCGACCGTCATCGGTAATGAAATCGTGAGCCGATGGTGCCCGATCGCCTGGGAGGCCTTTCAAGACTACCGACTTCATGCCATGTGCTTGACCGCGACGGAGTGCGCGATTATTTCGCAAGCGAGTTCGGCATGCATCGAAGATGCCCTTGCGACGGCGCGAGATGCCGGCTGGTTGGAGTCGGACGAGGCCGGCTTGAGGCACAATCGGGAACGGCGGGAGTGCGAAGCCAAACTGAAGACGCTCGGACTGGCCGTTCCCTGGAAGGAAGACGCGAACAACGTGGCATAATCACGGCATTGCGTCCCCGATAGTCGCCTTTCGCTCCGCGAAAGTAGCGCCCGAGGCAGTAGCGACCGCGAAGATAAGCGATACTTTCGCGGAGCGAAAGGCGACT